>MVQZ01000213.1 GCA_002067565.1 Methanobacterium sp. PtaU1.Bin242
CGACGCCAACAATCAAATCACAGAATACAACGAAAACAACAACCAGATCACCCAACAAACAACAGCAAATTAGGGAAAAAAATAATTTTTCCTTTTTTTTCTTTTTCAATTTTTTTTTAAAATTGGGATTATCTTCTAAATTACCGCTTATAATTCATTTTAAGATATATAGTTTGTATTACCGGTCTTATTCAATTCATATAAAACTTTAAGAATATTTTTTTTTATCCAAATTGATTGATCATATGAAAACATAAAAGTATTACTTTCAGAGCATTATTTCATCCTAAATTAATAATAAAAACATTATAAAAAATATTATATGTTACTATAATATAACTTTTTATGAAATCCTGGGGTGAAAAAATAAATTATATCTGAAGCCCAAATAAGGATTTTATAATATTTAAAATTTAAATGGAGGTGAAATATATCTATAATAAGAATTTAAAAAGCTATTTACTATTTTTAACCCTGACTGTGGTATTTACACTGGTTATCTGTGGAACAACATCAGCAGACACCTACATTGGAGGTCAACCTTTAACCACCGTGGAAAGCGGTACGGTGAGTGGTGGAGTGTACAGTGACTCATACTACGGTTTTACTGGCACCGCAGCAGCAGGCAGTACCAATGATATAAAAACAGGAAATGTGACCTATAACTTCCAGCCACTCCCCTCAAATGCAGAGATTGTATCTGCAACACTCTATACCGGAGTATACTTAGGGAATATGCAAACCGATTATCCTGTAGATGTGGATATCACCTTTAACGGGAAACAACTCGACAGTCAATATCTAAGCAGCACCTATCAATATTTAATAAACGGAGGAACTGGCTTAACCCCGGTTAACGATCACACCATCAGGGTTACCAGTGACTATTTCATGTGGTACGATGTCACTAATCAGATAAAACAGGACAATACCGTCCATGTTAATACCACAAATTCCGCCTTTGACGGTAGAATAAAACTCATAACCCTGATAGTGGTCTATAACGACGGAGACACAGATAAAATAGCCTATTGGATAAACCAGGGGCAGGATTTAAGTAGTTATCTGGATGAAGAATATTTTGGCAGCACCACCTTCACTGGCAACCAACCTTCAAGCATGATATTCGAGAATGCCACCCTCAAAGTAGTTCACATGGCCAGTACTGATGGGGTATATGCCTTTAACAGCAACTCTTTACCCAGCAGCACTCCCCAGGGAAGCTACAGCGGCAGCAACATATGGGATGTGACCTCTCTCTACAATACTAACGACATTAACACCCTGAATTACCACAAAGGAAGTGGTAGTGGCCTTGGTGGTTACTATAAAATAGCATTTGCCATTTTAACCGCCCAATATACTGAATCAACACAACCATACGTGGCCAATTTCACAGCAACACCCACATCTGGTACTCCTCCTTTAACAGTGAGCTTCACTGATCTCTCAAATGGAGCATCTGAATGGGCCTGGGACTTTGAAAACGATGGTACAGTGGACAGCACTAGACAGAACCCCGCCCACACTTACAACACACCAGGGATATATACAGTGAAATTAACTGCAACATGGCCCGGAACAATCACCCAAACCATAATTGGATATATAAAAGTTGAATCACCTGATTTAATGGTTAATCAAGTTACTTACAATCCAAATGGACTTCAACAGCTCTTTGTAGGTGAAGATAACAATATTCAGGTCACTATTATGAATAATGGAAACTGCGATGCCGGATCCTTCGATGTAAATCTTAACCTAGGCAGTTACCATGATACGCAGAGTATATCCAATTTAGCCGCCGGTAGAGAAACCACGGTAATCTTCAGTAGTTTCACACCCTTAGCTAATGGAACGGTGACTGTTAATGTAACTGTAGATAGTAATAATGAAATAGCTGAATCTAATGAAAATAACAATCTTTTCAGTGAATCAAAAACCATCTGCAACAACGGTTTTAAAGGTAAAAGGTACACCAATGGCAGTGATATTAACACCCAAAAGACCTTTGAAGGAAACTATGATCTGGTGTACTCCAATGGGAGCTCTGCTTTTGTAAACTGGGGTTGGAACAGTTACAATGCAACATGGACCTCCCAACAGTTACCTATCCCCAGCACTGCAACAGTAACACAGGCTCTGCTTTATCAGGCTTACAAATTCGACAAAACCCCAGGAGGATCTCCTATTTGGACCGTTAATTTTAATGGAGGAACAATAACCCCTGATAAATGTTATACGGACCGTAAAGGATATGGTTACGATTACTACTATGGACTCTATGTCTATGACGTGACCAGCCTCTTTAACACTTCATCCAACACCCTGAGCATAATCCCGGGGACCGGTAACAGTCAAGATTTATACGGTAGTTATCTTGTGGTTGTTTACCATGATCCTTCCACCAGCAGTAAAAAGATCTACATTAACGAGGAATGTGACATGTTATATTCTGCACCCGGTTATGATGTAAGCAACAGCGAAGCAACCGCCTACGCCAATTTTAACGGGGTAAAAACCAGTAACCTGATTAATGCAAAAGTCATAAACATATTAGGCTCTGCAAGTGAGATGAATAGAAGCAAATTCTTCTTCAACAACACTGAATATTCTGGATTCTGGAATGATTATAACCCCATCAGCAATATCGGTTTCTCCTCATATGAAGTTACAAATATCCTCCAGAATGGATCAAATATTGCTCAGCTGCAGAATTATAATGGAAGCTTCTATACAATAGTGGCATTAGGCAGTATATTGGTAACAGAATATGAAACATCAATACCCGTAGCCGATTTCACAGCAACACCCGTCAACGGTGAAGTATCATTAACAGTTCAGTTTACTGATCAATCAGCTAATGCCACAGGATGGAATTGGGATTTTGACAACAACGGAACCACTGACAGCAACGACCAAAACCCCACATACACCTATAATACAGCCGGAACATACACAGTTAAATTGAGTGCCACCGGACCTGGCGGAACCGATCAAGAGGTGAAAACAGATTACATCCTAGTTAAAAAGTCAGATAAACCAGACCTGTTACCCACAGACTTAAGGGTAACCAGCTACCCCTACGTAAACTACTCTCTGGTAACGGTTAACATAACTAACAATGGAATAAAACAATCCGGATTATTTGATGTAACCCTTTACGACAACGGAACACAATTTGGACAGCAATACACCTACGGACTTAAACCAAACCAAACCAAAACACTATACTTCCTCTGGAAACCATCTTCAACAGGAAACCACCACCTACAAGTAGTTTTAGATAAAAATAACACCGTAAAGGAGTCTAATGAAAATAACAATTCTCTAAACAAACAGATAAACAACCAGCCCGACCTGACACCCATAGAACTAAATACAGTCCATTACACTATGACCAATTACTGCTATGCAACAGTTAAAGTAACCAACAATGGAGAAAACCTAACCGGATTCTTCGATGTAACCCTTTATGACAATGGAACACAAGTTGGACAGCAAAAAATCTACGGATTACCAACGGGAACTACAAAAACCATTTACTTCTTCTGGAAAACCAATGATAATGGCACACATAACATTCAAGCAGTAATTGATAAAAATAGCACCATTCCCGAAACCAATGAAACCAACAACACCATCCAAAAACAACTATAACAAATAATTTCTAAATCCCCATCATTTTTCTTTTTTTTATGGAATTAATATAGTTTAAGAAGATAATATCTCTTTTTCTGGAAAATTTTATAGCCCCCTAACTACAAATAATAATACAAAAAAGGGGTTGTTTTGGTATGGCAGAAACAGGATTTGTATTCAGAAGGAGTAGTGGAAGCAGGGCGAAAGATAAGGAAATGCTGGGGGTAAGTGAGGAAGTGGTGAGCTTACAGAACCGCCGGGAAAATGCTCTTATAATAACTTTTAAAGCACCTGAAGACGAAGCAATGAATATACACCAGTTTTTTGAAAATTTTGACGAGCTAGAACCGGTTCTTGTAGATATTGCTGGTGCAGGGGATGTGGAATATTATTTCCGTGGAATATCACCCATAAACGAGTTAAATGGATCTGATCGGGAGTTCAGTGTTACTCTACAGCTACGGCGTGAATTTGTCTAAAGATTAGAGTGTTTTTCAAATATCTGGGGTATTTCATCCGGATTTTCAAATACATAGGTGTTAGCCATTTTTTCCAGATTTCTAACATGATCAGCGTCTTGTTTGGTTATTTTAATATCCAGATCCTTGCCGTTAGGAAGTCTGGTGGTGACAATTCCCTCTTTAAAGTCTGTGGGCATAATATAGATGGGGGTAGATGTTTTCTGACCCATAATGGCTGCATTGGTAAGTAAAGTGTCTGCTATTCTCAGTGAAATCTTGGCCACGGTATTGGAGGTGGTGGGAGCTATAAGCAGGAAATCAAACTTTTTTAACTGTATCTGACCCGCTAAAAATGGTGCGTTAGCATTAATCTCTGTCCAAGTTTTATCAAAGGTTGTCTCCAGGATGTTTGATAGGTTATAATATTTTAAAACAGTGTCTCCTGCTTTAGATATGAAAACCCGGATATCGAACTGATCCTGATATTTATCCTTCATCTTCTGCATTATTGCAACTGTTTCTGCTATTTTCTCTCCACTTCCAGTTATTCCCCAGGCAATTTTCTTCCTTTTATCTTGTTTGTTCATATCGGTTTTTATGTTGTCGTTGGTAAATTTATTTTTCTATTGTAATTTTGCTAAAATATATCAGTATCAATGCCTGATTAAAACTATACTTCAATTCATCAGTATTAATTTAGAGGTGTTTAAAATAGAAATTCATAATAGTAAACGGGAATCATCTACAAAGGAAAAAGAAGATATGCATGAAGAAGTCGAAAAAAAAGGGGAAGCAAAAATTAAAGTTGAGAAAATTGAAACCTGCTACTTCTGTCATAAGAAATTTAACATTAATAAAGATGATTTAAGCCACTACAAATATGGTAAATATCCTATGTGTGCCTACTGTGCCGAGTTTTATGGTTTTTATTCTGATTAAATAAGGAATTTAATAAAATATTAGGATTTTAACTGTTCTAAAACCAGGGATATTCCCCATTCAGCCATTTTTTTAGCATCTTCCTCGTTTTTAGCTTCTGCAAAACATCTGAATATTGGTTCTGTTCCAGATGGTCTTATTATAACCCATCCTTCTTCTGTGAAAATTTTAACCCCATCTTTGGTATCCACCTCAAATTCACAGGTGGCCTCAGCTATCTTCTCCATTATCTCCTCTTTACGATTATCAGGACATTCCACTTTCCGTTTCTGGGATTGGTAAGAAGGAAGCTCCTCTATAAGGATAGAAAGTGGTTTTTTCTCCTTAGATATTATCTCCACAATTTTGGCAGTAGAGAGGGCTGCATCTCTCCCATAAACAAAGTCAGGGAATATCAGGCCGCCATTCTCTTCCCCACCAAATAATCCATTCTTGTTTTTTAGTTCCCGTGCTACCAGTAGATC
>MVQZ01000214.1 GCA_002067565.1 Methanobacterium sp. PtaU1.Bin242
TTATATATGATCATGCAGATAGAATTCATTCCGATATATGATCATTCATTCATATGTGAAGGGTGGGGCAAAAAATGGCAGATGATTTAGATATCAAAAATATCCCTGGACTTTCTGAAGAAAAAGCTCTTTCTATTTTAAAAGAAGAGGGATATAATGAACTTCCCTCCACCAAAAAACGAAGTATATTTACTATTTTATTTGAAGTGGTCCGTGAGCCAATGTTTTTACTTCTAATAGCCAGCGGAACCATTTATCTCTTTCTGGGAAGTCTTGATGAGGCTTTAATGCTTCTTGGCTTCGTTTTTGTTATAATTGGAATTACTTTTTACCAGGAACGTAAAACAGAACGCACACTTGAAGCATTGCGTGATTTATCCAGTCCACGTGCATTAGTTATCCGTGGAGGTAAAAAGAAGAGGATCCCTGGTCGTGAAGTAGTTAAAGACGATATTTTAATTTTAGAAGAAGGAGATAGAGTACCCGCCGATGCTGTGGTTCTATCCTGCAGCCACCTGCTTATTAACGAGTCTTTACTTACTGGTGAATCAGTACCTGTCCGTAAAGTGCCCTGTGGGGGAGTTATGGATATGCATCGCCCGGGTGGTGATGGATTACCTTCTGTTTATTCAGGAACTCTGGTGGTGCAGGGACAGGGAATAGCCCAGGTACAGAGTACCGGGTTAAATACTGAAATGGGCAAAATTGGGAAGAGATTAGAAACTCTGGAAGAGGAAGACACTTCATTACAGAAGGAGACACGGACGCTGGTTCGAAACTTCGCCCTGGCCGGAGTTTTTCTGTGTTTTATAGTAATCGTGGTATATGGTGTTACCCGGTTGGATTGGCTCAATGGATTTTTAGCTGGTATAACCCTGGCAATGGCTATTTTACCAGAAGAAATTCCAGTGGTACTCACCATTTTCCTGGCATTAGGAGCCTGGCGTATTTCTAAAAAAAAAGTGCTTACCAGACGTTCACATGCAATACAGGCCCTTGGCTCAGCCAGTGTGCTATGCGTTGATAAGACAGGTACTTTAACCTTGAATCAGATGTCAGTGCATAAAATTTTTGCAAACGGAAATTTCTATGATTTAAACCCCGAAAAACAGGATTGCCTCCCAGAAAACTTCCACGAACTGGTGGAGTTCAGTATCCTGGCCAGTCAAAGAGATCCCTTCGATCCTATGGAAAAAGCTATAAAAAGTCTGGGTGAAGACACCCTTTCAGATACTGAACACTTGCATGATGACTGGACCATAGTACGTGAATATCCTCTATCTGGGGAATTACTGGCCATGTCTCATGTTTGGAAATCTCCTGATGGTGAAGATTATATAATAGCAGCCAAAGGCGCCCCAGAAGCTATCGCCGATCTCTGTCATTTAAATGAAATAGATACACAAGGAGTGTTAAGAAATATCAAATTCATGGCAGATGATGGTTTAAGAATAATTGCAGTGGCAAAATCACATTTTAAACAATCAGGATTACCTGTTAAACAACATGACTTTACATTCGAATTTTTAGGGCTTATAGGATTTATAGATCCTGTTAGGCCTGGTGTAAGAGATGCTGTACAGGAATGTTATGACGCCGGACTAAGGGTGGTGATGATAACCGGTGATTATCCGGGAACTGCTGGGAAAATCGCGGAACAAATCGGCCTTAGCCCTAGAGAGAATGTTATAACCGGTGATGAACTTGATGAAATGGACGATGAAAAATTACAGAAAGATATAAACGATGTTAATATCTTCGCCAGGGTGGTGCCTGAACAAAAACTACGCCTGGTTAATGCACTTAAAGCCAATGATGAAATTGTGGTTATGACTGGTGATGGTGTAAATGATGCTCCTGCCCTAAAATCCGCCCATATCGGAATAAGTATGGGGGATAGGGGTACGGATGTTGCTAGAGAGGCATCATCACTGGTTCTTTTAAACGATGATTTTTCATCCATTGTGGATGCTGTTCGAATGGGGAGGAGAATCTTCGATAATCTAAAAAAGGCTGTGGCCTATATATTTGCTGTCCATATTCCCATTATTGGAATGTCCTTAATTCCTGTATTTTTTAATTTACCCCTGGTTCTGTTACCGGTTCAAATAGTATTCCTGGAATTAATAATAGACCCTTCCTGCTCTATTGTTTTTGAAGCAGAGCCTGCAGAGGCCAATGTAATGAATCGCCCACCCCGAAGTCTCAAAGAGCCCTTATTTGATAGGAAAACCATTGTTTTGAGTATTCTACAGGGTATAAGTGTACTGATAATAGTTTTAAGCATATATGCTATAGCTTTGTATCAGGGAAGTGGGGATATGGAGGCACGTGCCCTTAGCTTCACCACTTTAATTGCCGCAAACATCGGACTGATACTAACTAACCGTTCGTGGTCCCGAACGATTTTCGCCACATTAAGCTCTCCTAATAAGGCTCTGTGGTGGGTGATCGGTGGAGCATTTCTATTTTTAGGACTGGTGTTATACACAGAACCCCTGCGTAATCTGTTTGGTTTCAGTGTTTTAAACCTGGGAGATCTCCTGATGTGCTTAATAGCAGGTTTTTTAAGCATTTTATGGTTTGAAGCTTTAAAATATATTGGTAAACTTAGAAATTATTAAATATATCACTAAAATCAAGTAGTATGAATCAAAATTTTATCCCCTAAAAAAACAAATTAAATAAATGTATGAAAAACGGATCATTGAAAAAGGAAATCCAGAAAAAGTGCAATGAACTCCAGATCCCCCTGGTGGGGTTTGCTCCTGTAGATAGATGGGGAAATCCTCCAGAAGAACTCCCCCATAATTTTAACCAGTGGATTGATGAAGAATTCTGGCCGCAATCGATTTATCCCGAGACAAAAACAGTTATTGTTATAGGTCTTCCAGTTCAACTCCCCATAGTAGAAACAGCCCCCTCTATATATTACCATGAACTTTATAATACTGTAAACGCCGCATTAGATGCTAAAGCCTATGAAATTTCTAATTTCTTGACATTTAAGGGTTATACTTCAATTTATTTACCCAGAGATGCATATGGCCATATAGATGTGCTCCTGAGAAGACCCTTTGCATTTTTTTCACATAAACATGCCGCTTATCTTGCGGGTTTAGGCTCATTTGGTCAGAGCAATGTTCTTTTAACTTCCCAATATGGGCCGAGAGTCAGATTCACTTCCATATTCACCTCTGCTGAAATAGAAGGGGATCCTATAAAAGGAGAAGATTTATGCACCAGATGTGGGGAATGCCTTAAAAAGTGCCCGGTTAATGCAATAAAAGAAGAAGGTGACTTTCCACCCCCAGTTGATAAACTAACTTGTGCCCGGAGGAGTAAAAAGCTCAGAGATGAGTATCGGTCGCCCTGTGGTATTTGTATCAAGGTTTGTCCAGTTGGTGAGGATAGAAAAATCTTTAATAGAGAAGATATATCCATATATCACAAGAATAAAACTCCCCTTAAATATAAGAAAGCATGGAGACATGTAAGAAAATATGGTAGCAAAGAGTGAATCTGAAGATTGTAAAAACTTATGATTTAAAGAAAGGAGCAATTTTAAACAAAAAAATTAATTAAAGAGTAATTATTTCTGTTTTTTAAATGGTGATTAATATGGATAAATTGTTTGCAGATCGGATGAAAAATGTTCATAAATCGTTCATCAGAGAAATATTAAAGGTTACAGAAGAGCCGGATATCATTTCATTTGCCGGGGGACTTCCCAATCCTGGATCATTCCCGGTTAAAGAAATAGAGGACGCGGTGTCTAAAGTTTTATCTACAAATGGTGAGGAAATCCTTCAATACAGCACCACAGAAGGATATAAACCACTTAGAGATTATATTGCTGGAAGATATGCAAAAATTGGCTTAGAGGTTGGTGCAGATGAAATATTGATCACCAACGGCTCACAACAGGGAATTGACCTGGTAGGTAAGGTGTTTTTAAACAAGGGAGATAAAGTACTGGTTGAAAATCCCACTTATCTGGCTGCAATCCAGTCCTTTGGTTTGTGTGAGGCAGAATTTATATCAGTTCCTCTTCTAGATGATGGTGCTGACCTAGAGGCTCTTAAAAAGATATTGAATGAAAATGAGATTAAATTATTTTACTCAGTTACCAATTTTCAAAATCCCACCGGAATAACTTACAGTAAGGAAAAAAGGGAAAAACTGGCAGAAATCCTCGAAAATGAAGATACAGTTTTCATAGAAGACAATCCCTATGGAGAAATAAGATTTTTAGGAGAAGATATACCTCCTGTAAAATATTACCTTGAAAATGGGGTTCTTTTCGGCTCATTTTCCAAGATAGTTTCCCCTGGAATGAGATTGGGCTGGATAGTGGCCAAAAAGGAAGTAATGGAAAAGATTATCATAGCAAAACAGGCCTCAGACCTTCATTCTAACTATTTCACTCAGAGAGTGGTTTATCAGTACTTAATAGATAATGATGTTGATAGACATATCCAGAAGATAAAGGATATGTATAGAGACCAGAGGAATTTAATGGTCTCTATGATCCAGGAACATTTTCCAGAAGATGTTCAATACACCCAGCCCGAAGGTGGGATGTTTCTCTGGGTTACTCTACCAGAAGGTTTATCATCAATGGATTTGTTTGATCTGGCAATTAAGGAAGATGTTGCCTTTGTTCCGGGTAAGGCATTTTTTACTGATGGTGGCGGAGATAACACATTAAGACTGAACTTTTCTAATTGCGATGAAGAAAAAATTGAAGAAGGTATTAAAAGGCTGGGAAACGCCATTTATGAGTTGAAGAAAAAATAAATTCTTTAGCTTACATAATATACTTTTAGATATTCTGTTCCATTTTCAACTCTTTTACTTCCAGTGATTATCTCTTTAAATGGTAAATTAATACTATCAGTTCCTTTTTTATTCCATGCCAAATAGTAGTTGATATCATTATTCTTTAACTCTTTTTTGAGCTTTTCAACATTATTTTCAGATATTCCACTATAATATTGGCAGTTTAGATAAAAAGAAATGAAGTGGGAATCTTCCCAACCAATGTATCCTCCAGTTGATGCTATATTTCCGTGTACATGATAATCATTCTTTAAAGTTTGACTCAAATCATATAAATCCTTATTTCCATTAAAACCACTATATAAACTTGCAAATGGCATTATAATAAAGGATATTATTAATATTATTGCAAATGCCTTATTTAAATTTGACATTGTACATAAATATCCTCCAAGTAAAAATAATAATACAAAATCAATTATTATATATCTTCGCTCAAAATTTATGGGAAAAAATCCCATTGAATATATTAAAATTGTAATTAAGGAATAAAAAAGGATTAATCTATATTTAAAATTATTAGAACTTCTAATCAAATAAACTAAGCTAATTAATAATATAGGGATAGATAATGCAGAAAACAGAGTTATCATCAATAAAAAAATTAGTGAATTGCCAAATATGATCTTTAATTGATATTTAAAAAGCCCCCAAGAGCTTAAAGGATTCCAAGACTTCAATTTATGATAACTAGGGTCCTCCCATGCACTTAAAGCTGTTTTATTAGGAGGTTTAAAAAGTAATTCATCATATATCATGGGATGAAGTCCTTTTAAATTTGGACCTATCAAATCGTGGTTATATTCTGATGCAGTTCCGAAAGTAAGATAACCATATTTATCGCTTATTAACCCCACCCACACACTGCTGATAATAAA
>MVQZ01000215.1 GCA_002067565.1 Methanobacterium sp. PtaU1.Bin242
CACCCTTTGGAGAAGTTTTCTCCTCCATAAAAGATTTGAAAAAAAATCTGGAAAAATATAAACTCATAATCTCCATCGGAGATGTCACCACCCTAAATCTCCAAAAAGAAGGTGTAATACCAGATATAGGGATCATTGATAACCGGATCGAAAGAAAGGATCAACTAAATCAAGATAAAATATACTACCATAAAATTCAATTAAACGCAGAAAACCCGCCGGGAACCATAACCCCCAATCTCTGCAACGCCATCAAAAAGGCCTTCCAGATGGTTGAATCCTCGCACAATATACTGATAGTGGTGGAAGGTGAAGAGGATCTGGCAGTGCTTCCCTGCGTGATCATGGCACCCCCTAACTCAGTGATACTATATGGTCAACCAGGAGAGGGTGTGGTGCTCTGTGAAGTTGATAAATTTAAAAATAAAGCAAAAAAATTAATAGACAAATTTGAGGAGACCTAACATGGAAATCAATATAAACCAGCAAACCGAAAATCCACTTTTAAACAGGAAAGAAATACATTTTGACTGCACTTACCAGGGTGAATCAACACCTAAAGTATTAGAAGTGAAAAGCAGATTAGCAGCAGTAATAGATGCAGATAAAAATCTCCTGGTAGTGGATAAGCTCAACCCGCAATTCGGTGAAGGAAAAGCCCAGGGTTATGCTAAACTCTATGATTCACAGAAAAGTCTGACTGAAATAGAGAGAAAACACGTCCTGGAGAAAAATCAGGAGCCTCAAAAAGAAGAAGCCCCTGAAGAAGAAGAGGAATAAATTCTCCATCCAAATAGGAGAAATAATTTATATTAATTGGAATAACTCTAAAAAAAATCCCCAAATATAAAAGGGAAATTCAAAAAATTAAAATAATACCCGGAGGAAAAATAATGAAAAAATTCGAACTCTACGAAGTCAAAGATAACAAGATCATCAGGAAAAATCCGGAATGTGTGCGCTGCTCCCATGGAGTCTTCATGGCCGATCATGGAGACCGTTTCGCCTGTGGAAAATGCGGATACACCGAATGGAAAGGTAAAGATAAAAAATAAATAAATTTTTTTAATTTTTAATTTAATTCTTTTTTATTTGAAATAAAAAATGGGTGATTTTATTTGAATTTAAGGTCAGGAAGGCTTAAAGGGAAGATGACCAGTGATGCTGCCAGTTTCACCTCCTCCCTGGAGTTTGACCGGAGGATTTTCCAGGCGGACATCCGCTGTAACCAGGCCCACACCACCATGCTAAAGGAGCAGGGAATAATACCAGCAGACGAGGCTGATAAAATAATAGAGGCACTCCAGAAGCTGGAGGCTGAGGGAATAGACTCTCTGAACATGGATCCCTCAGTAGAGGATATTCATATGGCCGTGGAAAACTATGTAACCTCCCAGATAGGGGAAGCTGCTGGTTTCATGCACACCGGCAAATCCAGAAACGACCAGGTAGCCACCGATCTTAGACTGGTTTTAAAAGATGAAATACTAGATATACAGGCTGATATTCTAAAGTTTATCTTAAACATCCTGGATATGGCCAGCCAACACACTGAAACCGTTATGGTTGGCTACACCCATCTGCAGCATGCCCAGCCAACCACCTTTGCCCATCATCTGTTATCCTATGCCTATGCTCTTAAACGTGACTATCAGCGTTTGCAGGATGCTTACAGGCGGGTGGATATGTGTCCTTTAGGTTCTGCTGCACTTACCACCACCAGTTTCCCCATCAACCGGGATAGGACCCGGGAACTTCTGGGTTTCAGTGTGCTGCTTGAGAACTCCATAGACGGGGTGAGCAGCCGGGATTTCATGGCGGAGACTGTCTCTGCCCTGTCCATTCTAAGCATGACCCTTTCCCGGATCTGTGAGGAGCTGATTATCTGGAGCACCTATGAATTTGGCATGGTGGAGATCGCCGGGGAATACTCCTCCACCAGCAGTATCATGCCCCAGAAAAAGAACCCTGACGTGGCGGAGATCGCCCGGGCCAAAACCGCTGCAGTCTACGGAGAACTCAACACCATCCTTACCATCCTCAAATCCCTGCCCCAGAGCTATAACCGGGACCTGCAGGAAGTAACCCCCCACCTGTGGAGTGCGGTGGATAACTCTCATTCCATACTCACCATCACCACAGACATGCTCTCCACCACCACCTTCAACAAGGAGAGGGGTAAAGAACTGGCTGATGCCAACTTCTCCACCGCCACCGAACTGGCGGATCTCATGGTCAAAGAGAAAAACCTGCCCTTCCGGGTGGCCCATCAAATAGTGGGCCGTACCGTAACCAAAGCCATCGAAGGCAGGATAAAACCTTCTGATATCAATTCTGAATTTATAGATATAGTCGCCCATGAACTAACCGGAGAATTTCTAATGCTGGATAATACGAAAGTAAAAGATGCATTAGACCCTGAGAAAGTGGTTAGAACCCGTAAAGTAGTGGGCGGACCTGCATCTGAGATGGTGGAAGAGGCCATTGGTCGGTTGCGGGAGTTTGTTAATAGAGAATCCGAATAATTCATATTCTATTTTTAATTTCTGATGATAATCCACAAATTTAAATATAATGAATAAAAAATAAAAATATTCATTAAAAAATAAAAAAATTGGAAGTTATCTATGCCCAAAACATTCACTGTAAAAGAAAAGGAATTCATTCGAAATACGCTTATTAAAAGAGGCAGAGAGCTTTTCAGTATCTATGGCCTTAGAAAAACTAGCATCAGCCAGCTTACCACTGCTGCAGGGATAGCTCAGGGTACCTTTTATACCTTTTTTGGTTCCAAAGAAGAACTGTATTTCGATATATTAGAGATTGAAGAGACTAAAATAGAAAAACAATTTGTAAATGATATACTAAACTCCAGTCACTCTGCAAAGGAAGCCATTAGAAAAATTATCAAATCCACCTATGAATTGCTTGAAAACAACCCTTTCTTGGTAAGAATTTATGATAGTAAGGATTATGAGTTGATGGTACGCAAATTACCCCCTGAAAAACTGGAAACCCATAGGATAAACGATACAATCAGATTTTTAGACATAGTTAAGGGTGTGCAACAAAAAGATGAGCTGATCACTGCCCGACCAGAAGTTATCGCCGGTTTACTCCGGGGGATAATCTTCTCCTTCCTCCATAAAGATGAAATTGGTCAGGAAATTTATCCGGAAGTGGTTGATCTAATGGCAAATGTCATTGCAGATGGTTTAGTAAAAAAGAATGAAAAAACGGAATAAAGATAGCAGAAGGAGGTTAAAAAATGAATCTAAAAGAGGTTGAGGATAAATGAATAACAGACCAGTAGGAATAACAATTATAGGGGCATTGCTATTTGCTGCAAGTATAATCGCTTTCATTATCGGGATATCGGCCATAATTCCC
>MVQZ01000216.1 GCA_002067565.1 Methanobacterium sp. PtaU1.Bin242
AAGACTCTCTATCAGATTTTTTTAGATTTTTAATTTCTCTCTCCAGGTTCATTATGGAAGGCAAAAATACCACCGATAAATATGCGAATTACTGAATTTTCCCAATTTTCCGAGTTATTATAGATTATTTTTATATAAAAAATCTAATAAAGGTTCCCATTTAAAATTAATGGTTAACAAGCTCTTAGATGGTTACTTAGAAATAAATATATTTAGAAGTTCTCTAATACATAAGGGCTGATTAATGTTCTGCCAATATTATACTTAAGCAATTTTTTTAGCAATTATGATGGTACCTTCTTCAGGATGGCCTAATTCTATATAACAATCTTTGATAAATAAGAATCCGGTTAAAGCAGCAACAGCAGCATCTAACTCATGCTCAGTAGTATTGGTTGGCATTTCAAAAAGCCTTGCCAGATCATGCTCCAGATCATCCATCTTTAACATTTTCTGACTGGTCCTTGGGTGGGTTTCTATAACCTTATAATCCTTCCTCAATTCTCGGGCAAGGGTAATCCCTCTCATGGTAAGCATCTTCATCCCCTGAAAGGTCAGAGGCAGAACCCGGCCATAGGGACGTATATCTCGTTCCGCCTGACGGAAATGGCCGCCAACAGAACATTTGCAATCTTTTTCCAGGCAGCATCGACCTTTGGGAAGTGATAGTGGAGCGTCTATGGCAACTAATGATGGTTTGGTTAATTTTATTTCATTTAAGATGTCATCATTTTTATAAAGAGTTTTTAAAATCAGTTTATGTCCATTTAAAATGCAGATCCCACTGGGATTTTCCTCCCTGCCTGATAAGTCGATGCCTATTATTTTCATAAACAAATTTTTTGTTTTCTAACAATTTTAATATAGAGTATGAATTTAATCGTAACATTTATTATAAATAATACTGGTTAATCTATTATTATGAAGTAATTCTAAATTTTCTAAATTAGGGGAAAATAAAATGTTTAAGAAGCTTTTAGGCTGGCTTAAGAAGGATAATGGCATATATGCAGTGGAAGGGATTCCAATGGAGGATATTGTAGATAGTGTAAAAAGAGCAATAGCCCAAAAACAGATAGATATGAGGGAATCTCAGATCAGAATTAAAAAGATAGATCTAAGTTTGAAAACCATGGCCACAGTAGATACTGGTGCTGAGGTAAATTTACAAGTTCCTATATGGGGTAAAATAGAATTAGGTTCTAAAATATCTGAAAAATCCCTGCAAAACACCAGTTTGACCTTGAAAATTCCTGAGTTTGATTATATGGATAAGGGATTTAATCTGGAGGAAATGGATAAAACAATAGTTGGGAGTATTTCAAGTATAATTGGAGGTGTAAAGGCAGCCAGTAATGCAGATAATTCACCGTTGTTAGAAATGGAAAACGCCACTGCTGAGTTTAATTTTATTTTATCGGGTGATTCGAAGATATCTATGGTAATAGAGAGTGGGTTTAAATCTGAATTAACTAATAACCTTAAAATTACCTTCCAAAAAGTGAATTCGGTTTAAAATTTCTCCAACATCTGACCATAAATTTCCTTCAGTTTACCATCAGATTTCTCATACATCCGTTTAAGTATCAATTCAGGGGTACTTTTAGCAAAATAGTTCATCCGCGGTGTTCTATCCACTATAAGGTTGTAATTTTCGTCCAGTCCTTTGGCTTCGATACCATCCACCCGCACGTCACTGTATTTCAGTATTTCCCGGGCCATATGAGTTACAATCACCGCATAGGAATCTGAATCCCTTACAAAATCCATAAAACTGGCAATGATTTTCACCGCGGCCTCCAGTTCGGTGATAGCCTCCAGTTCGTCCAGTAAAATTAATTTATCAGTTTCACGAGTCACAATTGGCATGAAAGTATCTAAAAAAGATTCAAACGCGCCTGCATCAAGAGAACGCTTCTTTGAGAAGAAATAAAGTTCATTTATTAACTGGACCCTTGCTTCCCGGGCACACACCGGCAGCCCCATATGAGTCATGATGGAGATTTGAGCCAGGGTCTCCAGTAGAGTGGTTTTACCTCCGCTGTTGGCTCCGGTGAGAAGCACCACATTATTCGGTGATTTTAGAGCATAATCAATTTTCTGCACATCTTCAGGGCTATTATGAACAAGATCCAGATGTAAACCATCATTAAAACAGAAACCCTCTCCAATCTGCGGGGGCTGCAGATGGTAATTATGGGCAAAACATCCCAGGGCAAATTCATAATCAAACAACAATATTTCTCTGATCTCTGCATCTACATTATCTTTAAGTTTAGAAAGTTCAAAAGCAGCTTTAACTTTAGATTCAAAGGTTATAACATTCTTTTTTGATATTTCATGTCTTTTCACTCTTTCCAGTTCTTCTTCATCAACCTCAACGGGATATTTCTGGATGAAAGGGTCAAAAGAACAGCCTGTTTTTTCTTTAATCTCATCACGGGCTTTTTTAATAACTTCATCAAATATTTTCTGGATCTTACCGGGCATACCCTGATTTAAGAGGTCTAAAACTTCATCACCCTTAAGATCAACATTTTTGATGGATTGTTTAAGCTTTAAATCAGCTTTCTCTTTAGCAGTCTTCACAGCATCATCAAAGATGTTTTCATTAACTTTACTGGCTTCCAAGGAATCTAAAATATCTAAAACATCTCTAAGCCCAGATTTGCGTCCTAAAATTTCTTTTATTTTCAAAACATTATATATTAACTGATAATTTTCCCTAAAATAAGATAAAACAACATCCGGAACAATTTCAAAGTCTTGAGCATCGTTATTTACCATGGTAAGATTATAAGCGTCCTCTAACTCCATCATTCCTTCGCTGTATACATAAATGATTAATTCAAAATCAGCCAGATTTTCAATTTCTTCAATACTTATTATGGGAAGATAACGATTCAGTCCCAAGTCAATTAGTCGGTGATAATCTTCCTTTGATTCTATTAGAATAGCCTGGGAAGGGTTATATTTTGGTTTAGGATTAACGGTGGAATTTAATTTTCTAAGCAAGCTTCTTATTTCATTAAGAGGAAGTTGACCAACAGTTTCCTTGGTTTTCATTACAAAATCAATATTTTCCCTAATAATCTTCTCATCATGGGATGGGCTTAAAAGCATGATCCTGTTTTTACCATACTGGGTGCTGGCAAATTGAAGAATCTTCTCCAGTATATCATTATATATCCCGAAAGCGCGATCTGTCTTTAGAAACTCTTCTGTAGGGTTTCCTAAAACAACATTGACTATTTCAATGGCCTTTCGCTGGCTAACACCATCTATGCTGCTTATTCGATCCACTTCATAATCTTCAACCGCCTTTAAAAACTCTTCTTCCCCCCCAAAATGAGCCATTATCTTCTCAAAAAGACGATCTCCCACACCACGGATATCTCTGATGTCCTGTTTATTTTTCATATATCATCCTCTTATACTTTTTCGGATTTATCTACATATGAGGTGTTAAAAATAACTAAAAGAGAGAGGTTTGGTGTATGATTACTGGTTGATCATCTGCATTATCTTGGAAATAGGAGATAGTGAATCTGATGATTCTTCTGCTATATCGCTGGAAGAGACGAGATCCATAAATTTTTCGAAATTATTCAGGTAATATTGATTATTTTGCAGGAATCGCCGGGTATAATTGCTTAAAACTTCCTTATCGCCGGGATGTAACTCCAGGGCTTTATCATAACATATCTTTGCTTCTTTCAGTTTTCCCATTTCATATATAATAACACCAATATCAAGCCAAACCTCCTTGTATTCTGGATCTATTTTTAATACATGACTATAACAACTAACAGCTTTTTGAGGCATGCCCAAGGTGTAGAATATTAGACCTTTATTTTTCCAGGCTTCAATATATTCAGGATGAACTGAAATGGATTTATCATAATATTTTAAAGCTTCATCTGGTTTACCCAGGTCATAGAATAAATTTCCCAGATTACATAAAATTTGAGCTTTCTTTAAGGCTTTATCCTGGGCTACCTTTGATTCTATTAGGGGAATGGATTTGGAAACTGGTTCTTTATCCTTCAATATTTTGTTTTCGAATTCTTGTATTTCTTTTTGTTGGTGGATTTGTTGTATTTGTTTTTCCAGGTGGGGGGTGTGTATTTTTTGTTTTTGTAATAGTTTTTTGAGGTTTTTAAGGTTTTGTGGTGTTTCTTGGGGGTAGTTTTTGATGTAGTTTTCCAGGTATTGTTGGATGGTTGTGGGTTGGTTTTCGAGTATTTTGTTTTCAAATTCCTGGTATTTTTGTTCTTCTATTTCTTCCTGGATAAGCCATAAAATTTCCTCATCCTGGAATTTTATTCCTTTATAATCCAAAAGAACCTTCAACTTCTGCAGATCGGAAAATTGATAATCATACCTGGATTTAGGTACAAAGTTTTCTAAATAATCATATTTTGATTTACGCACAAACTTCTCAATTATATGATAATGACCTTTATCTTTCAGCTGTTTTTGACGATATTCAAAATCTTTACTGGTTGGACTGATTTTTGAGCTTTCATCCAATTCATATCCTTTTTCTATGCTCTGTTTTCCCTCTTTTATCTCACTTTCCAATTTATGAGATGTACCTTTTTTGGATGGTTCATTCTCTATCAACTTTTCTTCATCTTTTACTTGGCTAAGGTCTGTTTTTGAATTCTCTGGATGTTTTTTTGGTGGTTTTTCCATTGGTTTTTTTGTTGTTTTTTCTAAAAGTTTTTTCTCTGGTTTTTCTATAAGTTTCTTGGCTGGTTTCTTTTGGGGTTTTTCTAGAGGTTTTTTTCCCATTCTCATTGGTGGTTTCTCTTTTAATCTTTCTGTGTGTTTTTCTTTTTGAGGTTCCCCATACTTATCCTGAGTTTTGCTGATGGTACTACCCATCATTTCAGATGACTTTAGATCCTGAACACGGTTGATAGTAATGATAGCATCATCCTTAATCCCCGAGTCATTGCTTTGGAGATCTTTTAGTAAAGGTTTGATGGTTATTCTTCCCAGGGCGGTTATGGCTTCTTCTTTCACTCGTTTGTCCGGGTCTTGGAGGGTTTGGGTTAGTGGTTCTATGGCTTCTTTGGAGCCTATTTTTCCGAGTGCTTGTGCGGCTCGCCATCTTATTGCGATGTATTGGCTGTTTAGTGCGTTTATGAGTGGTGGTGTTGCTTGGGGGTCTCCTATTTTTCCGAGGGCGGTTATGACTTCTTCTTTCACTCCTTTGTCCGGGTCTTGGAGGGTTTTAGTTAGTGGTTCTATGGCTTCTTTGGAGCCAATTTTCCCCAGTGCCCGTGCAGATTCCTGACGGATCTGTTCATCATCATCCTTTAAGGCTAGTATTAAACCTTTCACATCATTTTTCTCTTCCATTCTTTCTATTCTGGTTTTTAGAAGATCAAACACCCTCATTTTCCCACCAGCATATTAATTTTTTTTGGGTAATTAATATTATACTAATATTGAGATCTTTCAAGACATTTAACTTTATAAACCTACCTATGTTAAACTTTTTTTAAAAAATATAAATTAAAGCAAATTAATGAATGTTCCTGTACAAACTACTGATGAAGGGCATATCAAAACTGTGGAATTGTTAAATTAGATTAAAATTCCCTTAGTATGCTTAGCTAGTTTTTAAATTTTCTTTATATGCTTAGCTAGTTTTTAAATTCCCTTAGTATACTAAAATGTTTTTATAAATTCTCATTTAGACCTTTAATGAAATTACCAGTAGTTATTCCGCCTTGAGATAATTTTTTTACCCTTATTTTAAGTTTTTCCAGATGATCAGTATGGACACCCTTTTTTGCCACATATTTTATTCCTCTTTTATATAATGCAACCATATTCTGGGCATAATCTTCGGTCCTACTACGAGCATCTATTACCAGATGTTTAAGGCCAATTTGATATAGATCAGGGATATGATCAATTAAGCACAGTTCCACAGAATTTAAAATGTTTGTTCTACCTTCATCGTCAATAATAACAGGAAAAACTCGTTTTTTAACATCTTTAAGGCCCCAAAATTGATATTTTTCCCTTTGTTTGTGGGGGGTTAGTATTGAAAGCACACAGTCTTCTGATACTATGGATTCCAGATTCCCCTGCACCACAAAATCAAAACATGTGTTAACGCTTTTATTTTGGATGCCCGCAGTAATTAATGCTAGTTCTTCTCTGGAAAGTTCATTTGAAAGGGTGACCCTGCTTAAAAGGGGGGAATAATTACAGACTGTTTTATGATTCCAGATGTTAAGCCCAACCGAACCAGAAAATTTTATAGGAAGATTCAAATCATTTAAGGCTCTTAAAGCCCCCATATTACCTATCATAATCTCTTTAAGGCCTTTATCAGAGAGAGGTTTTACCAGTGGTGAAAAATGTTTAATGTAACTTTCTCGGGTAATAGATGGCCATTTCCAGATCAAGATAGCCTCTTTAGCATCGCAAAGCTTCTGGGCTTTTATGATAAGTTCATAGGACATTTCTGTGTAAGTTTTACAGTTGAAGGTGTTACAGGATAATTCTCGGTCATGGTGTTCCCATAAAAATGGTTCAAAGTATATACGCCGACAGCCACTATCCAACGCACCATTCATGGCCTCTAAACTACTGACATAAACAGCAATGTCTAGGGCGGAATCTGCAGATTCTAAATCCTCTTCTAACTTATTTAGGGGAGAATTAGGTAATGATATTTTAGATAGATTCATTAAATTTTTTAATTCTTCCCTTGTAATCTTCAAATTCTTTTCTGCTAATTTGATCGAATTTTTAAAAGGTTTATGGTCATTTAGAATTTCTCTCTGGGCTTTCATCAGAAAATCGCGTCTTAATCCATTTAATTTACTTAGAGGAATAAACAAGTTACCAGGATACTCTATTTCTAATTTTTGAATACTAAAAAGAGTGTTACCTGTTTTTTTTAGCTGATTAATGATCTTCTCTTCAGTTAAAGGGCTTTTAATAGCGGGTTCCATTTTAAAATCCGCTTTCAAATAAATTTCATGCTTCCTAACATTATCAAGAGAAAAATCACCCACTAAAACTGGTACATTCCCTTCATCCCACAGGACACGCATGTTTAGAGGGATAGAGAATTTATAACTCTTTCCATGAATTATATCGTTTGCTTCTTTAATTAAAGAAACATCCCTGGTGATGTAAACGTCACAACCGGGTTGAACCGGTTTTTTTGTTTTTAAAAGTAGTTTTTCTTTTTCTCTACCTCCCTCATATTTAGGTGTTTCTTCTATCAACATCCCCAGTTTTCTTTCTCTATAAATCTTTTCATCTGTATCGGGGCATATAAAAACAATTCCATCGTTTTTTTCCAGCCTATAACGATTTTTAAGGTTATATCGGCTTAATCCATCAGGTTTAATTATTGCCAAGTTATCTTTTTTTATATAACCTGAAACCTTCCCTAGATAGAGTCCCCTGTTTCCCGGTGCTTCTCTACCCATTACCAATTCTTTATTTATTTCTAATAAATATCCCTGCGTAAAACCCCGGTTAAAGGCCAGTTTAAGCCGGTTCATATCTTCATCATTTGGCGACCATTTACCATGGGATAGAGCTTCCAATGCTTTTCTGTAAATACTTACCACAATGGCCACATATTCTGCGGATCTCATTCTTCCATCTATCTTGAGAGAATCAATACCCAGATCCCAGATTCTATCCAATTTATCATACAAGGACAGATCATGGGTGGATAGAAGATAATCTTCTTTAAGGGGTATGGAAAATAG
>MVQZ01000217.1 GCA_002067565.1 Methanobacterium sp. PtaU1.Bin242
TTTAGAAAATGGTGATAATTTTGAAAAACTTTTAACGTTCTTCAACCAGTATGATACAAAGATTATCCCTGTTTTTCAGGATTGTAACAGCAGGGGAGCCATGAACATCCTCCCCATTTTAAGTGATGATGATTTGAGTGATCTATTGGAAAAGATAAAGGTATTATATGTCGTGGGAGATGACCCTGCTTCCATCATGATAGAATCCATGAAAAACCTTGATTTTATAATTAGTCAGGGATGTATGGTTAATGAAACCACTTCAATCTCTGATGTGGTTCTTCCTGGTTCCTGCTGGGCTGAAAAAACAGGATCCCTTACTAACACCACTGGAGAGACTCAGGAAATTTCGAAAATCTTGGAACCACCGGGCAATGCCCTAGATGATCAAAACATAATTACTAAGATTGCAGAGAAGATGGGACTGGAGTTATGAGGTGATAGAAGATGGAATCACAATTTTTACTTGCCAAGGCAAAAGATGACGAATTAGCAGTAAGAGGCGAATGTGGGGGTGCTGTAAGCGCCTTATTTAAATATCAGGATCTGGTTGATGGTGTACTGACCCTAACTAGGGGAGAGGACATATATGACGGGATCCCTACACTGGTTGAAGATTCAGAGGACATAATTTCAACCTGCGGTTCTCTACACTGTGCACCGACCATGTTCGGTGATCTGATAAGTAAACATTTAAGTGATATGCGATTAGCGGTTAGTGTGAAACCATGTGATGCAATGGCCATAAAAGAACTGGAAAAAAGGCATCAAATCAATGAAAACCTCATCTATAAGGTAGGTCTTAACTGTGGGGGGTCTTTAATGCCAATAACCGCCCAAAAAATGATAGAAGTGTTCTATGATGTAGATCCATCTGAGGTGGTGAAAGAAGAAATAGATAAGGGCAAATTCATCATAGAACTTGCGGATGGTACCCATAAATCCATAGAAATAGATGAATTAGAAGAGAAAGGATTCGGAAGACGGATTAACTGCCAGAGATGTGAGCTCAAAATACCTCGAAATGCGGATCTGGCCAGTGGTAACTGGGGCGCTGAGCCAGGATGGACTTTCATAGAAGTGATTACAGAGAAGGGAAAAAAACTCCTAGATGGTGCTAAAAAAGGCGGATATATAGAAGTTAAGACCCCCTCTGAAAAAGCAATTATTATAAGGGGAAAGATTGAAAATGCCATGATAAAATTGGCCCAAAAATATCAAGAGAAATATCTGGAGGAAAATTATCCTAATATTGAAAACTGGGATGAGTACTGGAACCATTGCATCAAGTGTTATGCTTGCCGGGATGCTTGTTCATTATGTTATTGTAAGGAGTGTGATCTGGAAAAAGAATTTTACAATGATGAAGATGGTGTTGTACCGGATCCCCTCACTTTCCAGGGAGTGAGAATGTCCCATGTGTATTTCAGCTGTATCAACTGTGGACAATGTGAAGATGTATGTCCCATGGAAATTACATTGGCTGTTATTTTCCATAGAATGCAGAAAAAATACCGGGATAAAACCGGATTCATACCGGGGGTTAGTGAAGAGTTACCCCCACTTTTCAGTCCAGAAAAGGAATGAAATAGTAAATAGAAGGAGTTTAATGAAATTTCTAGAAATTTTAGGTGTGATGAAATATGTTTAGTGAACCAAAGATATTGGGATTCTGTTGTAACTGGTGTTGCTATGGAGGTGCGGACACTGCAGGTACTGCCCGGATGCAGTATCCTCCAAATGTTAGAGTTTTGCGGGTGATGTGTTCTGGTAGAATCAACCCCGCGATGGTACTTAAAGCCTTTAAAGAAGGGGCTGATGGTGTTTTCGTCGGCGGCTGCCATATGGGGGACTGTCATTATGATGCCGGAAACTACAAATGGAACCGGCGGGCCAAACTAATCGAAGATCTTCTACCTGAATTCGGAATCCCTAAAAAGAGGTTTAGATTCGAATGGATCTCAGCCTCTGAGGGTGAAAAATTCCAGAAAACCATGGAGGAATTCACAGATACCATAAAATCCTTAGGTCCACTTCACAGGTCCTTTCCGAAAATGTCTAATAAAAGCCCAATGTGCTAATTAAACAAGACAATCCATAATTTCAACCATCCACAGGTAAAAAAAATGAACATCACAGTTTACGGCGCAGGAAATCAAGACCTTTATGTGAACCACCTCTAGTTACCAGAAAAATATGGTGGAACCTCCATATGGTGGCTCTAGAATGGCCATAGAATTTGCCCAGGCAGGGCACGATGTCCATCTGGCAGAACCATTACATGAAAACCTCACAGAGGACCATTGGGAGACTGTGGAGGATGCAAGCGTAGCGGTTACATCAAATGATGTAGAAGCCGCTCTAAAATGCTGAAGTAGTTGTTTTGTTTACCCCTTTGGTAAGAAAACCTTTAACATTGCTAAAGAAGTTATCCATCACCTCCCAGGAGAAGGAATAATCGCCAACACATATAGAGTATCACCTCTCGTTTTGTACTATGTACTGGAGAAGAAATTAGAAAGGACAGGAAAGACGTAGGTATTGCTTCCTTACACCCGGCAGCAGTTCCTGGAACCCCTCAACACGGACATCACGTTATAGGGGGATGTTCCAGTAATGATAAGGATATCGCCCAACAAAGGAACAAATTCAAAAATGTGTAGAAGTAGTGGGAAAAGTGCAGGATCCTGGATTACATCCCCTGCTACTTCATCGGCATGGCCATCAGAGCGTAAA
>MVQZ01000218.1 GCA_002067565.1 Methanobacterium sp. PtaU1.Bin242
CATTCCCAAGAGATATATCTGCCACTTGGAAACAGGACCAACCACTATTGCTTTCCTAATATCATTTTTCTCCTTAAATAGGGGAATCCATTCACTAAGAGGATAAGGAATTGTTTTACTAGCTAAAATTAAAGGCATCCCATATTTCCCAGCATAAGAAGCCACCCCCACTTCCAGTCCCTTCATATCTCCTGTAGCAGATGTGATAATGATGGTATTCTGACTGTCATTTTCTGAAAATCCGTTAAAAGACTCGTATGAATTAAAAAGTGGATTTATGAAGTAGTATAGGGCTAAAATTCCGAATATTATTAGGATAACCAATAGTATTTTAGTCTGTTTCTTCACTTAAACCACTTTATATATAAATCACTTTGAGCTAACTCAATCTTATATATATCTAGTTAAAATTCTGTAAAAGTCACTTGTATTGTTTAAATTATTGTATAACACATATAATGTAATTTCCATTCCTATAGACAATCTGCGCATAGGGAGGTATCTCCATTCCGTTTCGCAGGAGTAAATATTTAACATTATCTTTTAAAAGTTCTTCTCTATTCAAGCTGCTGATGTTATTGGTGTCCAGTTTAAATACATTAGAAGGTATGCTTTCACTGAAACCTCCTTTTATAACATGAACTCTCGATGTTGATACAATAATAGTGTCCATATATGAATCAGACGAGAATACGGTTTTATTTTTATCTCCATTTTTAAGGAACCACTCCATCACACCATATCGATTTTCTGCAAGGCTTAGATTTCCATATCTATCTACTATCACCTGGAATTTAAAAATAGAATCCATGGGGTTAAACAGCAGATGTACATCATGAGGGAATATGTAACCGCTTTGAGTATCGTTTTCACTCACCAGATTGGGAGTGTAACCATCTGCAAAGACCGCCCCTGAAACCAGGGTTAAAATACCCAGAAACAGGAGTATGATCAGTTTAATATGTCGTTTAAAAGAATTTTTAGGCGATTTATTAGCTATTTTTATTTCTTTTTGGTGATTTATATCTGTGCTATTTAATTTTTTATCAAAAGCATCCAGGGTAACCGCTAGACCATATCCTGCCATTATAATTAGAGGATACGAGGCCACCTCTAAAATTCTGATGGAAATCACATTTAAACCAAGATAATAGGCTCTACTCAAGATTAAGATAGATAATACCCAGACTAAAATTAACACACCCTTGTTTTCCCCTTTTTTTAACAAAAATAACCCCCCAATGGTGGCCAGTATGGTGGGTAATATTCCTAAATAGCGTATGTAAAACTCAGACATAGGAATGGGATATCCGGGAAAAACACTGAGTTGGGGATGATAAATGAGGTAAAGAGGACCCCACCATAAAAGAGCTATACCAGCCGTGGTTAAAAGGAAAATAATCAGAAATTTAAGGTTTAACTCTCTCCCCAGTAATTTCATAGTGGCTGCAAAGACTATAACCACCATCAACAGAATAAAAGCAGTTAAACTGTGAGTTAGAAATATTAATCCGCATAAAAAGCCTGAAATTAACAGATATTTGAAATTTTCCTCTTCATTAGCCCGGTAATAGGCATATAAAACCAGGGGCATTAATATGAAACTTAAAGTCGCGGGTGAGGCTATAAAACCTCTGTTAAATGTAATAAAACTATAAATTGTCAGTAAACCAGCTGAAACCCCTGAGATGAGACCGAAAAATCGGTAAGTAACAAAGGATATGGATAGAACAAGTAACATGGCTAAAACTGGCTGCAGGAACCGGGCCACCTGAAATGGATTCGTCTTAAATATGCAGGATAGTGCAGCCAGAAGTAAATGAAAAACAGGAGGATATGCTATGGGTCTTCCATAAGGTGCTACAGTTAAGGGATCCCACAGGGTCAATCCGTTTTCCAGGTAAAGCTGGGTGATATGGACATGATAATAGATATCCCAGCTTAAAGGCCATTGGAATTTTAATGTGGGAATGAGTACTATTGAGAATGCCATTAAGGCAGGGATTATTAATAAAAGTATTTTTAATCTTTTTTGCATAGAAACTAATCCATTTAGATGTTAATATTAAATTTTATCCAAATTCTGGGAAAACCTACATTGTAATAACCGACTAATAACGGAAGTGCAAATTTTTTTGGAGTATTTTACATTTTATTTTATACACTTTATTTATTAACAATTTTGAAAAAAGATAGTTGGATTGAAGTAGTGCTCATCCTTAGTTAAAAGATGTTTAATATGCAATTATAATCCAGTATAATGGACTCGCAAAGAAAAAACTTAAAAATGGAACATTACACATCTTTTGTTTAATATATTAACATTTCATAAGATCCCATACTCGATCTATATTTGATTCCATAGTTTTTCCCAGTGATAGTTCAGGAAATTCTATCCATAATAATAATGTTCCATCAATAATCGAATGGATAAATATTGAAAGTTCATGGGAGTCCAGGTCTTTTCTTATTTCGCCCTGAATTTTTCCTTCATCGATTAAATCCTTAATTAGACCTATCAAGCTTGAGTGGAATTCTGTGTAGTGTTCGACAATCATTTCATTGTTTTGAAGACTTCCCAAATATAGGAGATGTAGATTTCTATAGTCTATTACCTCACAAGTTTCGCATAGTTGGGTGATCTCATGGGTGGTTGAATCATATCCAATGATCTGTAATATTACCATTTTCAATTTTTCTTTGGGAGTATCATCATAATCTCTAATCCGCTCTAATGTCCTATTAAAAAAGTTGAATATATATTTATCAATTACTTCAACAAGTAATATCTCTCTACTGCTAAAATAATGATAAAATCCGCCGGTAGCCACCTTTGATTCTTTCTTAATCTCGTTCAGGGATACATTATCGAATCCCTTTTTTAAAAATAGTTTAAAAGCTGTTTCTAAGATTCTATTTTTCGTATCCATAAATACAACTTCTTTTCTATTGTTAGAAATCTTAATATTAATCATACTCATCAAAATACTAATTATTTATAATAAGACACTCCCATTTCGAACTTTTCGGAAAGATTTTAAAAATCCATACCAAATTAACCCCCTCCAAAAATGAATTTCTGAACAATATGAAATTAGTTGACCTTTTACAAAACAGATCCAAGATGCATATTTTCACTTTTAAGTTTTGAAACTTCGTGTAATGCTGTTTCATTCATTTACATACGCTTCTTCTCTTATTGGCCTAATTGTTTTATCTTTGGTAACCATGATCATTCTTTTGATTGCTTCTTTTGCCTTATCTGCTACTTTTTCGTTTACCTGAACTACGAATTCTTCTTTTATGAGGCAATCCATTACTTTTTCAATGGTGTGCAGTTTCATATTATTACAGATAGCTTCATTTAAAGCAGGTATGAATGTTTTATCCGGATTTTCTCGTTTTAGACGGGTGATCATATCCACCTCGGTGCCTATAATAAATTTCTCATGAGTTGATTGTCTCACGTGATGAATCATACCCCCAGTGCTCAGCACTGCATCTGCAAATTTTTGCACCTCTGGATCACTCTCTGGATGAATCATTATCTCCGCATCCGGATATTTCTTTCTTAAAAAAATGATATCCCCCAGATTGAACATTTTATGAACGTAACAATGCCCTTGCTCGGGTAGAGGAATGATCTCTTTGTTTAATTTTTGTGAGACATACCAGGCCAGGTTTCTGTCTGGCCCGAAAAGTATTTTCTCGTGGGGAAGACTTTCCACCACCTGCACAGCATTGGCAGACGTGCATAGAATATCTGCCTCTGCTTTAGCCTCAGCCAGACTATTAACGTAAAGCACAACTGCTGAATCAGGATATCTTTCTTTAGCGTTTCTGATATCTTCTGCTGTAAGCATGTATGCCATAGGGCACTTTGCCCCCATGTCTGGGATTAATACTTTTTTACTGGGATTGAGTATGGCCGCGGTTTCTGCCATGAAATCAACCCCACAGAAAACCATTATATCTGATTTTTTTATCTTTAACGCCTTTATACATAATTCCAGAGAATCTCCCACAAAATCTGCAATCTCCTGTATATCCTCAGTTTGATAATTATGAGCTAATATTATGGCATTTCTTTCTTCTTTAAGTCGTTCAATTTCCTGCAGATCATTCAACATGACTATAATTCTCCTTATGTAAATCAAAATTAAGATGAAAGTTTAAATAGGTTAAGATACTGAAAAAGTATTTAATAGGGCATCTGGAGATAGGAGATACATTTGAGCGAAAATGATCCTAGATACCCTATTTACTTTTTAGCCAGAAGTAGCCCTTGAGGTGGTGGCGGTAAAATCACCATTATTTGCTTTTTGGCATCGTCCATGAATTGGGCTGTTCTGGCTATTCATCTGGATTCCTGCATTAATGAGCAGGTTTTATCCTAATGAAAGTGTTTTTTATTTCTTTTCTCGTGTTTTTTGATAGTCATATAATCTAAGACAACACTATGGTCAAAAAACAGACATCATAAAGGTCTAAGATGTTGGGGGAATTATAAACTGATGTCTGATGCTTTTAACCATAGTATCAGTCTTATGAAATGTTCTTTTTAATTTGAATAACTTTAAATTGCTCCTGTCAAATCAACACTAAGATCTACTTCCCAGATGCCTTCTCCCATATCAGCAACCGGAGCTATTATATCTACTATCCCTGCGCTGTTAATGACTATGTCCAGTTTTCCAAACACATTTAAAGCAGCATTAATGGCATATTGAATATCTTTTTCATTATTAGCAGCTCCAGCAACTACTATGACTTTACCACCAGAAGCTCTTATTTGATTGACAAGACCCTCCCATTTCTCTTTTCTTCTGGCGACCATAACTACTGATGCGCCTTCTTTTGCTAAAAGTTTGGCAATTTCGTTTCTCATCCCGGAACTGGCACCAGTAACTAGTACTACTTTATCTTTCAGTTTCATCTACCCCCCCTATTATTTTAGTAAATATAGCTGGTATCACTTTTTGTCTAACCCCGTTATCCTTATACCTCCAAACTGGGTTTTGTTTCGGATGTTGAGGCCTATCAGGAGTGGGGTGATTTTTTCTATGATTTTGGCCCTTTCCAGTGGTCCGCAGTCTATAACGTTTACACCAGGTATTTGCTCAATTAATTCAGTAGCTATAGCTTTGGAATCTGCGTCATCTCCGGAAATGAGACAATCACAATCTATCTGCTCAGTGAAGTTCATCAACGCCGCAGAACTGATATTATTAAAAGCACAGATCACTTTAGCATCTTTCAAGATTTTAGCCGATCTTTCTGC
>MVQZ01000219.1 GCA_002067565.1 Methanobacterium sp. PtaU1.Bin242
TATTCTTTCCTCATCAGGTAAAACCACTTCATTGTGAGGTATTTGAAGTCCAGCATCAACTGCTCCTTTTAATACAGCAAATACCTTTGAACCCTTAAGAGCTGGTCTTAAACCAATGTCTAATGTTGTTTCTTCAATTCCCTCATTTAATGCTTTCATTCCGCATAGAAATCCGGTGAGGTAAGCTGCTGATGTGTTCTTTCCACTGCCTTTCCATCCTAAATTTTCCAGTTGTTTGGAATGGGCTGAAACTACTGTTTCATCCCCATTAGGGTTTACATTTATTATCTGGGCAGTGACATGGTTACTGGATATTCTTACCACCATTCTAGATTTATCTAATGCTATAAGCTTTAGTCTAGCGTTGTAATCTGTTTTTCCTTCTTTTCTTCTTTTAAATGCTAATTTGTATCTTGATCCATGTGCCACAAGTATTCCCCCGTTATCTGAGAAGGTCATGATCCCGTGCGTAGGTTTTCATGTAGGATTTGCTTCGGAATGCGCCGCCCTTAGCCATTTTATAGAGTTTACGGTAGGTGGTTTTATTTATATCCCGATTATCCCTCATATCCTTCAGGTCTTTTCTTAAAGCTCTTATAGTAGTCATCCAGGCTTTCTTTTTAGGGGTTCTTGCCCCTTTAGCACCTTTTATACTACCATGTCCTTTTCTTCTTCCTTTCTTTTTCTGTTGTGCTATTTTCTTTGATCTGTAGCTGCTGATTCCCTTTTTAGGTTTGGCCTTTATTATTCCATTATCGATAAGTTGTTTAACGCCTTCTCTGGTTATGGCCCTTGATACTTCTTCTGTATTCTCAGGGTCTATCCAAACCCGGTTTAAGCCGACTTTGAGAATGTCTGCAGCTAATCTTTTCTGAGTAGTAAGATTCATGGAAAACCTCCCTGACAGCCTTTTTTTAAGACTGTTTATTTATTATATCCTAAAATCATCCAAATGCGCCTTTTAATTATTATCTGTAATCATGCAGTAATCCTTAAATTGTCCTTTATCTTGCATTGATTTCATTTACAAGGCTCGTATTTTAGGATGGAAAATGATGCAAATATTCTATATTCATCTATTAATCATCTATTTCCCTTTGATATTGCATCTTTTCTTTATTTTTTGGATGTATCATCTCACATTCGATGATTCATCATAATTTTAGCTAAAGCTCTTTTTATTTAAATTCCTTTGTTTAAAATTTTAATTCCTAATTCTTCTGCTTTCTGGAGCATGATTTCCTTTTTTCTTTTACCTACTTTGGAACTGATTCTTCCTGCCTGGGTTTCTGGATCCAGACTCTCCAGTTCCATAAGGTTGGAGATCAACACATCACGGTAACCAGAGGGGTGTAGTCCCCTGCTTTCTTTGGGAGATCCATAGCCAATAGAGGGCATTGCCGGTTTTCGAGCCTCGTACCTTCTTCTTTTACTGGTCTTTCCACGGGCTTTCCTCCATTTGTCTCCTAGTTTTTTGTATCTGTGCCATTCCTGTCGTTTGAAATGTGGTTTCTTCATTTTGGATCACCCCTTATTTCTTGCTTACCAGGTAGATTCCATCCTGGAATACCCTGGGATCCCTTCCCTTTATTTTGGTGGCCTGTTCAATGTTGGCCATGGTCTGTCCTACTTCTTCCTTGTTGATACCTTCAACGGTAACTTCATCTCCCTTTATCTGGACATTGGTATCACCAACAATTTTGGCGGTTCGGGGATGTCTTTCACCAAGGAAGTTTTCTATGGTGACTTTGTTTCCTGCGGCTTTTACCGTCATGGGAAAGTGAGCATAAACTATTTTCATTTTATAACTAAATCCATCGGTTAAACCTATGATCATATTATTTATATGAGATTTTATAGTTCCCAACATGGCTTTGTCTCTTTTTTTAGGGAATGGAGCTTCTAGAATTATTTTTTCATTCTCTTTCATGATTTTGATATTTCTACTTTTAAATTTCCGTCTGAGTTCGCCCTTTGATCCGGTAACTGCCACCTCATCGTTGATTGCGACCTCTAATCCCTCAGGTATGGAAATTTCTTCCCTGAGAATTGCTACTTGAGCCATTTTCTATCACCTTAATAAATATATGCTAAGAGTCTACCACCAATTCCCTTCTCTTTGGCTTCTTTATGGGTTATTATTCCCTCTGAAGTGGTCATAATCATTATTCCGAAGTTTTTAGATGGTAGGTATCTTTTTTCAAATTTTTCAAATTCGTCTTTTTTTACGGCGTGTCTTGGTTTTATAACACCGCATTTGTTTATGTTCCCTTCAAGTTCAACTATAAATTGTCCTGCCTTACCATCATCCACGAACTCGAATTCACCAATGTATTCTTCCTTCTGCATGGTTCTTAAAACATGTCCTATCATTTTAGAAGCGGGGGATAGAGTGCATCTCTTGTTTCCCTGCATTTCATTGTTTCGCATGTTAGTAAGAGCATCTGCCAGAGGATCCATAAGAGTCATATTTGCACACCTCTAATTGTATTTTTTAAAACCTATTTTAGATGCAAGTTCTCTGAAGCATTGCCTGCATAACATAAGCCCGTATCTTCTAACCAGGGCAGAGTGGTCCCCGCATCTTCTGCATTTTCTTGATGCCTTTCCGTATTTTCTTGGCAATTTATCACCTGTTAAATTATCTTAAGTTATTTTAACCTGGAATTTTTCCTTCATAAACTCTCGTGTTTCTTCTGGAGTTACCTGGTGTTTTTTGGGAATTTTTTTCTGTTGAATTCTTCTTCTTTTTATACGATATCCCGGTTTTTCAAAGGTTATCGAAACGTTCATCCCAAATATACCGATATCAGGGTCGTAACGCATTCCGGGTATTTCTATGTGTTCCTCTATACCAAATGAAACATTGCCCTGTTTATCAAATTGGGTTGGTTTGAGTCTGTTACCCAAACCATCCAATACCAGTTTAATTGCTTTTATAGCTTTTTCATCACGCAAAGTAACCTTGCAGGCTATAGGCTGACCTTTCCTAATACCAAATTCAGGGTTGGTAACTTTTGAAAAGGTTCTTACTGGTTTCTGATCGGTGATGTTGATGAGCAGTTTTTCTGCTCTGGCCAGTTTTTCACCGCCTTCTCCAACTCCAATGTTAACAGTGGCCTTAGCAATTTTAACCTCTTCCATAGGATTCATTATTTACCTCCCGGAAGCGTAATTGCAGGTTTATCTTTACCTAAAACAAAAACATAGTCTTTAAGGGTCTGAAATGTTTTTCCGTCATCGGTCTCTATAACCACAGTATTGGGCATTGGTGATTTGGTGATGGTTATATCCTTAATCTTTCCCAATTCTCCAATATGTTTTCCACCGGTAACCAACCCTAAAGTGCCGTTTTCAAATTTTATATGATCCTCTATTTCCTGCTCAGGGATCTTTAGCATCAACACATCTGCTGGTTTAAATTCACCTTCTGTAAGGCAATTTCGACCATCATGAAGATTTAATTGAGTTTTACCATCCTTTATAGTGGTTTTATTTTCTATACGGCACAATTTGAATTCTTTGTTTTCCTTAGATATGGGGTGAAGTATGAGACGTCCTTTTTCATCTGGAAGTACCCGGTATATCTTTTCCGATTTTGGAATCTCTATCACATCCATGAATCCTACAGGAAACTTGTAATCCTTCCTTGCTCTTCCATCTACCAGAATATCTCCTTTGTTAATAATTATTTTTGCTTCCCGGGCAGTATCTGCTATCTGCAGTATGTCCCTTACAACTATAAGGAGCGGCATAGATCCTTCAAGAGGATGTGGCCCTGGACTTGTTTTAACCGTCCATTTATATTCTTTAGGATGTATAGGCCAGTTTTTTGGCGCTTTATAACGTTTAAGATGTTTTCTTGAGCCCATTTTAGCCATTCTATCCCTTCCTCTCTATAGCTTCCATTCTTTCTTCATCGTCCAGGTCCAGTTCAACCAGCATTACATTGGAAGGATGCACTGGGTGATAAACTTGATTTCCATCTGGTTTCTGTACTGAAACACCATTGATCATGAGTCTGTAGTGTTTTAGGTCAACTTTCTCCACTTTTCCTTCTTGTTCCTTGAAGTCTCCCCGCATTACCATTACTGTGTCTCCTGATCTAACAG
>MVQZ01000220.1 GCA_002067565.1 Methanobacterium sp. PtaU1.Bin242
TTATACAAATTCTGTGATAATACCATTCCAATAGTACTAACTGAACTAAGTTATTAACTATTTTAAGCTTAGGCTTAAATAGTTGATATCTTATATAAAATAAGTGAGAGTTATGAAGGACAAAAGGAAAGAAATTATCAGGGATCTTTTAGGAGATTTTGCTGACGAAGGGGATAACGAAGAAGTAAGAATAGAAAAAAAAGAGGAAGTCCCTAGGAAAAAGAGGATCTCTGCTGATGATGATGAGGCTTTTAATCTAGGTAAAATCATGAAAAAGCCTTCTAAAAAAAAGAAGATTAAAAAAGTTTCCGACGTAATGAAGGCGGAAATAATAGAAGAAGGTTTGGTGCCTAATTATAACGTATCTGTACCCAGTTTTTCAAAAAATGAGAGGCAACTTTTCAATGAAATCCGGGAAAAGCTGGTGGAAGTTGCTGTTGCTCAGGAAGATTTCACTGTGGATGAAGATTCATTTGTTGGAGAGGTTAAACAGTTCCTGCGCAGTAGAGGGGTAAGGGATGTGGATCGGTTGTCCGCCCAAATTGCCCAGGAAATGCTGGGATACGGTAAACTGGACCCCATGATCAAGGATGATGATTTGGAAGAGGTTATGGTGATAGGTACCGGAAGAAATGTCTTTGTTTATCATCGTAAAATAGGAATGATGGTAACCAATGTTGCGTTTGAAGATGAATCAGAAATAAAAGGCATTATAGATGTTATAGCTCGTCAGGTTAACCGAAGAATAGATCAGCAGACCCCTATTCTGGACGCCCGATTGAAGGATGGTTCAAGGGTTAACGCTACCATTCCTCCTGTTTCTGCAGATGGTCCTACTTTAACTATACGTAAATTTAAAAAGGATCCATTAACTGTTGTTGATCTTATTAACTTTAAGACCATATCACCTCATCTGGCAAGTTTTATATGGGTCTGTACAGATGGTCTGGGGGTGAAGCCCTGTAATGCTATAATAGCCGGAGGTACCGGTTCCGGTAAAACAACTACTTTGAATACGGTCGCTGCTTTTATACCTCCTAGAGAGAGGGTGATCACCATTGAGGACACCTTGGAATTGCAACTTCCCCACTCTCATGTGGTACGTATGGAAACCCGCCCACCTAACATTGAAGGTAAGGGTGAGCTTACCATGGACACTTTGGTTAAAAATTCCCTACGTCAAAGACCTGATCGAGTGATAGTGGGTGAGGTAAGGGGTAGTGAGGCAATTACACTTTTTACAGCATTAAACACAGGACACTCCGGTATGGGAACCCTTCACTCCAACACTGCGCGAGAGACAATAACGCGTCTTGTAAACCCACCTATGAATGTTCCTAACATTATGATACCTGCTCTGGATTTCATTATAATGCAACAGAGGATGTACAGACCAGAAGGAGGTTCCATTAGAAGAATCACCGAAGTGGCGGAAGTAGTGGGAATGGAAGAAGGTAATGTACAACTTAACAGAGTCTTTGAATGGAATAATGTCACAGATAAAGTGGAATATGTGGGAATAGCCAGTCAAACATTAAGAGCCATATCAGAACTTCGAGGTATAAGTATTACGGAGATAGAGGAAGAAATAGAGAAAAGAAGATTGATACTGGAGTATCTGGCAGATAATAATTTACGTTCCATTGAAGAAGTTGGTCAGAGCATAAATGATTATTACCGTGATCCAGATGGAATGCTGGATGAAATATTATAATAAACAAATATGATATCAATAGGGTAATTAATAAATGAAATGGTGAAAATAATGGCTTTCGATGGTCTTAAGAAATTCTTCAATACTATAGGGGGGTTTACGGTTGATTCCAGCCAAAAAGTTGGTAAAGGTGTTCAGGCACCAGTGGAAAGAATTGGGGGATTGAGATCAGAAAGAAAAATAATGCCAAGAAGAAAATCTGAAACAGATATAAAGGAAGCAGTACCTGAATCAGAAGAAAGTAAGAAAGATTCGGGCTTAAAAGGATTGTTTAAAAGAGATTCTGATTCAAAGGGTTTATTCAAGAAGAAAGATTCAAAAGGTATTTTTAAGGGGGAGTCTGGTTCAACGGGTATGTTGAAATCAGAATCCGATTTAAAAACATCCTTTAGATCCACCAGATCTCAACGCACCATAAAAAGGATGCGTATGGATAAAGAAGAAATTGAAATGTTCAAGGAGCTGATTGATAAAAAACATGAACGGTCTGAAGAACCTGAGGTGGATCAGAAACAGAAAGAAACATTTCGTAAAGCATCATTAGAGGAACTTCTTAAAGAAGAACAGAAAGAAGCACTGGATCCCCGGTTGATCCTTGCTATGGGTGGAGTTTCCTTTGCCGTAGTGGTTATTGCCTTGGTGGTACTGGGTTTTGGAATAGAAGTTGGTCTGGTCTTTGGTGTCATTGTTTTATTAATGGCAATATTCATTGTGTTCCTGCCTAAGATGCGGAAAGGAAGAAAATCCTCAGAAGCAGCACGAGAACTACCCTTTGCCCTGAGACAGATGTCCACTGAATTAAGGGCAGGAATAGGACTTCATGACAGTATGCGTTCCATTGCCATTTCAGGATATGGTGCTCTTTCTGAAGAATTTTCCCGGGCGCTGGAGGAAATAAGATATGGGGAAACCACCGAAAAAGCTTTGCTGGACATGAGCGAGAGAATAAACTCACAAGGACTGGAAAGGGCCGTTTATCAAATCACCAGAACTCTAAACAGTGGTGGTGATCTGGCTAAGACTCTGGGAGTAATAGCCGACGACACGGCATATGAGCTGCGGATGAAACTTAAAGATTACGCCCAAAAACTGAACTCATTTACCATGATCTACATGTTTATAGCCATATTAGGCCCTGTTATAACCATGATCATGATGATAGCTGCTTCAACAGTTATGGGGGCGATTCTACCGCCGATAGTATTATTATTACTTTATCTGTTCTTATTCCCGGCAATTGTAGCCTTCATGGCATTCATGATAAAAAGATTAGAACCACAGGTCTAAAAATATAAGAGGACAATTAAATTATATGAAATTATTTGAATGAATAGAAAATATTATTAATTTGCTTATAATTACATTATTTCCCTTTCTATCTAAGATAAAATAAAAACTAATTCTAAGTTGTATATTATTTATTTGAGGTATTCTCTATATTAAGTAAGGGCTGTGCTCGAGATTGATGGACATATTTTTGATTTCTCTCCAGCACGTGTAACATTTCATGATATTTCTCATCTCCCAGGACATGTAAGAGATCATGTTGAAGTTTATTTTTCACCAAGTGCAATAATCTATGATATGATTCCGCTCCCAGGGTATGCAATATCTCGTGTGAGGCCTCTTCAACAGTTAACTTGATATCACAGGGAAACCCATTGTTATTGAGAAGATGTAAGAGTTCCGCAGATTTTGGTGGCCTGAGATGGGCTTTTTTAAGGGTTTCAGGATCATTGAAGATCTCCTCAGGTGTGCCTTGGCCAATGATCTCACCATCATGCAGCACAAAGATTTTATCTGCAAATTGAGTGACCATTTCCACATCATGAGAAGCGATGATAATGCTCATATCCTCACTGTTTAACATGTAAAGTATTTCCATGACCTGATCAACACCCTTAGGATCCAGACCCGTGGTGGGTTCGTCTAAGACCATGATCTCCGGACGCATGGCCAGTATACCAGCAATGGCTACTCGTTTTTTTTGACCACCGCTGAGGTGGTGTGGTGCTCTTTTTTCCAGTCCACTCATACCTACCAGTTTTAAGGCTTCTTCCACTCTTTCATCAACTTCATCATCGGAGAGTCCCAGGTTCATGGGACCGAAGGCCACATCCTCCACCACCGTGGGTGCGAATAGCTGGTCATCCGGGTTCTGAAAGACGATACCCACTTTTTGTCTGATCTGGAGCAGTTCCTTTTTTTCATAAACCGCAGGTTCACCATCAATTTTAATCAAACCCGAAGTTGGTTTATTAATTCCATTAAAATGAGCGAAAAGTGTTGATTTCCCTGCCCCATTGGAACCAACAATGGCTACTCTCTCACCTTCATTAATTTCAATATTTATATTGTGAAGAGCGGATGTTCCGTCTGGATAGGTGAAACTCATGTTTTCGGTTTGGATAATTGTTCTAACCATAATTTCCCTCGATCTAATTTATTTCATAACAGGCCAATTTTTATAATATGTATGTTGTTCCATAATTTTCATACTATGTTCATTCCCACAAATCCCCATTGGTGAAAGAGGAACATGGCCAAAATTTGCAGGCAGGCTACCAGTCCTATGGTAGTGGCAATAAAAATATACTCCCTTGATCCGATCTTTTTCTTCTTATCATGGTAAAGCTTTGATTTATCTGAAAATCCCCGGCTGGCCATGCTCAGATAAATAGTTTCCCCCTGTTCATAGGCCCTTAAAAACATCATGGCTACTGTATAACCCAACTGTTTCATCCTCCATTTGTAAGGGAGGTTTTTATTGAAAGCATCAAAGCATCTGGCTTTTTGAGCATGGGATATGCGGTGCAGTTCATCATAGAACATGAAGAGAAATCTGATCATGAGACTGAAAATCATGGCAAACTCCCGGGGCATGCCCAGTTTTCGGAAGGACTCCACCACTTCCTGCATAGGACTAATTGAGGATAGAAGCACAATGGATGTAAGGGCTACTATTAGTCTGGACATCAGTAGAGCTGCCCACATAAGGCCTGCATCTGTCATTGTTATACCAAAGATAGGCCCGGTCCAGATAATGTTACCTGGATGAATAAATGGTTGAAATAGTATTATGAAACCACCAAAGGGTAGAAGTAACAGGACTCTGGTTACCGTTGTTTTAAATGAAACATTGGATATCCAAATCAATAATAGAAGATAGATTTCCAGGAAAATCATAACCAGTAACTGAGTGGAAAAAACGGCATATACAATAATGAATATTAATAAAATTAACTTAATTCTCCCATCCATTGAATGAAGGGGGCTTTCTTTATCAGTTTCTTTCTCTAGCTCTCTAACTGAGCCTACTCCGTTCATGAGAGAATCTCCTTTTTTTGAACATTATCAGGTTTATTATATTAGATACTAAAAAAAGCTTCCTAAAAAAAAATAAAAAAGGAAGAAATTTATGGGGATGTTTCAGGTGGGTTTCTTCTTCTAAGTAGCAGGGCTACCAGGTATGCTATTGCCAGTGTTATTATAATACCTATAGCTAGAGCTGCTATTTCACCGATCTTCTCCAGACCTTCAATGGTATAATCTGGGAAAGGTGCGGTATAACTAGGTTCCGCTTCCGGGACACCAACATCTTCTGCTGACTTTTCAAGTCCATCAGGGTCTGGTGAAGCTAAAAATGGTGACATAAAAGCAATCACCAGACAGATGATTAATCCACCAATAACAAAATATTTGTCTTTGGTGCTCATTTGGCAGCCACCTCACTTGGTTCGGGTTTCTGTTCACCTAAATTTTTGTTTTTATTCCATGCAAGCAGGTCTGGTCTTAATTTTTCCAGAGCAAGAATTACCACCACAGTTAATACTGCTTCGATAATTCCTATGAATGCGTGGTATATTCCCATAGCTGCCAGTCCCTGTACAAGTGGGAAGGTCCCGGCCAGCCACATTTCCACAGCAACTGCTTCAGCAGCCAGGAATATGGATAACCATGCGGCAATGGCTATTGCAGGATATTTTCCAATTGGTTTTCGCAGGCCTTTGAAGGTGTAAAGTCCTACAACACCACCGATAATTCCCATGTTGAGCACGTTGGCACCTAAAGCAGTGATTCCTCCGTCTCCAAAGAACAGGCCCTGTACCAGTAGTACCAGGGTAAATACTATAACTGCTGCCTCTGGGGCGCAGAATACAATGGCTACTAAAGCTCCGCCCACCATGTGTCCACTGGTACCAAAGGGTATGGGCATATTCATGGACATAATGGCGAATATACCGGCGGCTAAAACTGCCATTAAAGGAACAGCCTTTTCATCAAGATTCTTTCTCGCCCAGTTAAGGGAGAAGTACAATGCTACTATTAATATTACATAGTATATAGCGCACTGCCACAATGGAATAAAACCATCTGGTATATGCAATTTTTTCCCTCCTTTTTTTTTATTTTGGGTTTTTTTAATATTGTAACAAGTAATGCTTTCTTCATCTCAAATAATTTGAAAGTAATACTTGTATAGATTTATAAACCCTTATTTCACTTTATAATCTCTAAACGTTTAGTGTTATAAATATTTCTTTAGTATTACTATACGCATGTTTTTCAGACTAAAGTTGTTACATTTTTTAGGATAGCCTCAATTCAATGATTTATTAGTTCTTATTTATAATCACATTAGCAGTGATTAAGAGCTAATTTTAGCTTAAAAAAAATAATAGAAAATTTAAGTATTTAAATCATTCATTGAGCAGTTCTACCTATCTGTACCACATCAAATTCATCCATATCCACGCTGCCTATGGTTCGCAGACATTCGTCACGGGGCATACTATCCAGTTCCTGAGGATTTATACCTTTTTCTTCTTTAAGGCCCCTGAGGAAATATTTAAAATCAGGTCCTAACTCATCTTTTATCCTGAAGCCTCTACCAATCATTTTAAGGTCATTCTGGTCAAATTCTGCAGTCAACTCTTTTATTTTATCTAGCAAACGTTCTGATGGTTGTTTGAAGGTTCCCATCTCCAATGCGGTGTATATATAGAAAGGTATGTCCAGTTCCTGGGCAAGTTCCCTTTGAGTGGTGTTTGTATATTTTCGATATCCCAAAATCAAATATTTTAAATCATCTTCCATACTCTGACCTCCAAATTTCACTGATAATTACTATTAGCAGCTTATTATAAATACTTTTCTTATTAAAAGTATTACTAATAATGTCTGGCAACTCTAAATGATCATAACTTAAAAAGATAAAGATCCATGGAATTGTTTCTTCAAATTATTTGCTTAATATGGACTTTAACTACCAATAAAGGAATTATGTCTATTTTTTATTAGAAATTGGATTTTTTATAAAGAAATGTTTATTTTATATTACTAATTCTGGGATATAATATCGTTTAGTAATACTTTTTTGCAGTTAATTATTTATAAGTCTGATCTGTATCTTTATATTAGGAGGGGTTTATGAATGTTTAACAGTTTAAGGAACAGAATTTTAGCAGTTATTTTTGCCGGAGCTATATTGATAGCAATAGATGGATCAACCATCAGTCCCATATTGGAATCAATACAGAAGTCATATGGAGTAAATGAGAGTGTCATAACCTGGATATTCAATATGGAAATCCTTTTCTTATTGTTGGCAACTCCCATAATGGCTAAATTATCTGATAAATATGGTCGAAAAAATATTTACATTTTAAACGCTATTTTATTCTTAGTTGGAACATTAATTGTATCTTTCTCAACATCTTTTGAAATGTTACTAATAGGAAGAGCATTGCAGGGTATAGGTGCAGTGTTATCCGTGCTGGCCATCACCATCATCGGTGATTATTTTGATGAAACCCGTGGTGCTATACTGGGTGCATTTGGAGTTATTATTGCCCTGGTTTATGCTTTAGGCCCTGCCATTTCTGGATTTCTGGTTAACTTTGGCTGGCACTGGGTTTTTATAATAAACATTCCAGTAGCAGCCATTGTGGTTATCTTGGGATATTACCTATTACCTAAAAGTAAAACCAGTGAAAAATACTCCAGTTTTGATTGGAAAGGAATGATTTTCCTGGCCATTGCCATTGCCGCAATTGCTTACTTCATATTCAATCTCAGCGGAGAGTCATCTATCCCCCTCCAGTATGCGTTGCTGGGAATTTTCATCCTGGCACTTATTATATTTGGATGGGTGGAAAGGAAAGCCATAGAACCTATATTACCGGTTGGTCTTTTAAAGAGAAGAGATACTCTCATAGCTAGTGTAGTAACTTTGGTGGGTTATCTGGCCATGGCCGGAACCTACTACTTCTCTACATTTGCTTCCATGGCCTTCAGCCTAAGTTATTCCACAGCCGCTTACGTGATACTGCCCATGACCATATCATCCTTAATAACCACGCCGGTAGTAGGTAAGCTCCTGGATAAGGTAGGGGCAAAACCCATCATGGTGGTGGGTGGAGCCATCACTGCCATAGGGATGGTACTTTTAAGCTATGCAAATGACCTGTATCTGTTCGGATTTTCCCTGGTCCTCATTGGCAT
>MVQZ01000221.1 GCA_002067565.1 Methanobacterium sp. PtaU1.Bin242
TTACCAGTGAATAAGAACCTACTAGCCTCTTGGAGACATTTTTCATGGCTTTCACCATGTCACCAGTATGGGCGTACTCAATGGTTAATAAATGGCATATAACTTCAGAATCTGTGGTTGAGCGGAATTCATGGCCATCGCATTCTAAATTTTTCCTAAGTTCCATAGAATTAATTATATCCCCATTATGGGCTATAGCAATAGTTCCTGAATCGAATTCACTTACAAATGGCTGTGAATTTTCAATTAACGACTTGCCGGTGGTGGAATATCTAACATGACCAATACCCACATTTCCATTAAGTCCTTTTATGTTACCGTTGTTGAACACATCGCAAACCAGACCCATACCACGGTAGGTGGACATCTCTAACCCATCATAAGCGGATATACCAGCAGATTCCTGTCCCCTGTGTTGTAATGAGTATAGACCATAATATATTTGTCTGGAGATATCTTCAGTCTTTATTTTAGAATAGGCACCTAAAATACCGCATTTATCCTGCAATTACAGTTCTCCCTATATTCAGATTAAAGTTCAAATGAGATTAAAATAAGGTTATTTAGACTTTCAATTCATTAAAACATCATTTTACAGATTAAATCCACTAATATAACATTTATAATATAATTATTCTTTAAGTAAATTGGGACTGAATTTTTCATTATTATTTATTTCTTCTTTTAAGTCCTCAATTTTAGAATCATAAAAAATTAAGACCGTTCGAATTATTTTAAGCCATTCTGTAGCTTCAGCACGGGTAGGAGCAGCTATGAAACCCTGACCCACCACAATATTTTCGGGTTTAAATTCAGCAGTTATAAAATAAACATGTTCTTCTTCATCTAAATTTTCATTAAAGGTTTCTTTCCATAACTGTTCGAGTGAAAATATTTCAAACAAATTTTTGTTCTTTATTAACCCATAATCATTCTTTAAATCAACATATCTCTGCTTAACATCCTTTAATTCCCCTCCCAACTCTTTATATTTCTCATTAAGAGTGTCTTTTTCATCTGTCAGCTTTTTATTGTGGGAGGCTAATTTCTGGTTATCTGCAGAGATTTTATCCATCTCTTCTTGGAGAATTTTTATTTCTTCTCCAGATTTCTGCAGTTCATCTTGCATCATTCTGAATTCTTTGATATGGGCAATGGAAAGAAGACCAGATCGGATTATGGCGTTTTTGATCTCGTCTCTAATTATGGCTGGATCTATATACTCCACATCATGTCCAAAGGGGAGTTTCATCCGTTCAATATGTCCCACTTTATCTTTAAGGATTTTTTGAAACTTTTCAGCAAGCTCCCTTCCGGGGGCATCCACATCTGTGGCAATTAAAAGAATATCCGCACCTCTAACCACTTTTTTTGCTATTTCGGGGTTGGTGGTGGGTATTATGGAGGAGATGGTGATGTGGTATTCTGCACCCAAGGCAATGTTCTGCATGGCCCGGGAGACGTTCTCCACATCAGAAGCACCTTCCACAATAATCCTCACATCAATGGGACCTTTATTATCCATTTATTTCAACCTGTATCCATTAATTTTCTTATTCTGCCAGTTATAACTGCGAATTCTTTTGGATCTACCAAATCCACAGGCAGCGCAGAATTTCTTCCTAGCATTGTAGGAATTTTTACCACATCTTCTACAGCGGATATGGGTTTTTTTATTACGCTTACCAAATGATGGTGTACCTTTCATTATTATCCTCCTATGACCTTGATTATGATTTATTTTGTAATCTATCCTTTTAGAGCTAACTTTAGCCTGGAGATATGTATACTATATTATCTCCCCTTATAAGCACGACACCTAATCTTCTGGCTGTTTCTCCGCCTTCTAATTCTTCAGCGTCGTTTAATACTAAGTTCATGTGCATGTCAAAACTTTTCAGGCTTCCCCTGAATTCTCTTCCGCCTTTGAGTTTTATTAAAACTTGGGAATTTAATGCCTTACCTAATACATCAAGTGGTCGTGATGTATTCACATTCTTCTGTGTATTCACATTTATCACCTTTCCTATAACTTCATTGTTGGTGGGATTTATATTTAAATGTATCCGTTGTTATCCAGCTTATTGTTAAAACTTATCAAATGTCCTCTTAAGAAACATAAAAGTTGATAGCTGAGAAATAAGTAGGTGGAATAATATATGGGTGAAAGTAAGTTATATGGATATTGTTTTTTTTAAAAAGAACCATAAAAGTAACAAAAAAATATAAAAAAATTATATTATTATAAGAAAAGGGCTTAGAATTCTTAGAGACGAATATTATTTGGAGACGGTATAATGGAGTCTAAGGTTCTCTAAGCCCATTGAAAAAATTGATTAATCTGAAAAGTTCTATTTGTAATCAATTATCAATGGTCATATTCCATTATCAAATATGGGGAAGTTATCAAATAAATCCCCAAAACTTTAACCATAATTAGTCCATCATACTATTTAAATGTTATCATTCACTAACTTGTGGTATAATTTTACCCCACAAGATCCAATTTATAATTAAAAAAATGTGATCATATTTGTGTCTGTATTACTTTAACAAATAAATCTAAAAATAAATTTGATAAAACAATAATGATATTATCTGGTGTTTAAATTGAAGATCAAAAAAAGATACCATCTTAAAAAGAAAAAACTCAAAGAAGTGAAGGAAAAACTGGGAGATTATGCTGATTTAATATCGGCTAAAGCTACTGTGGAAGTTATTCAAAGCGACCTGCCTGAGATTGTGCTGATTGATGGCAAACCCCTCATTATGATGATTGACCATACCCCTTTTACAACCATCAGAGGTGCTCTGGAATGTGAAATAAAATCCAGATATGTGGTGGTGGACATGGGAGCTGTTAAATTCATGGCCAAAGGAGCTGATGTCATGTCTCCCGGGATCACTTCTGCAGACCCCAATATCCAGGAAGGAGATCTGGTGATAGTTATTGACGAAACCCATCATAAACCTTTAGCCATAGGGCGTAGCCTAATATCTGGTTTAGAGATGGTAGAAAACAATCAAGGGAAGGCTGTAAAGACCATACATCATATTGGGGATGAAATATGGAATCTGGAAATATAAAATTAAATTGGATTTATTAATATTAGTAACAAAATTAGATAATAAAAAAAATTGGTTAAGAATAATGATACAAAACGGGAAAAACTAAAAAATTATTAACATTTATTAGTTTAAGGGAGTGTTTAATGGTTAAATTAAGATATTCATCAGGAAAAGTCCTATCCGGAAATGTTCATAAAATAGGGGTGCTGGCTCTTGGATCCCATATGGAAAACCATGGCGCTGCCCTTCCCATTGACACCGATTCCAAAATTGCAGCTTATCTTTCCCTACAAGTAGCTTTAAGAACCGGTGCTAAATTTTTAGGCATCTTATATGCTGCTACTGAATATGACTACGTGAAACACGGCAAACATATGGATGTCCAAGATCTGGTGGAAAAAAGGCTTAAACCTACACTTCAAGCCGCCTGGAAATGTCTAAAAATTGATAAGATTGTGCTGGTGAATGGCCATGGGGGGAACTTACTGGTAAAGAACCATATCCCTAAACTGGAAAAGGAACTGGGTCTTAAAATATTATTTAACAATAAAGTGGTGGAAATAGAAGGCCCACATGCCGGCACAGGAGAACTGTCAATGGGAGCAGTCTTGGGTATAGTGGACGTAGAAAGACTGGAAGAGCATTGCCATTTTGAGAAATATCCGGAAGTAGGAATGGTAGGACTTAAAGAAGCCAGAAATGCATCTAAAGGAATTGATAATGGAGCTCGTGAACTTTTAAATAGAGGGGTTTGTGTTGATCTGGAACTTGGAGAATATTTGCTGGAATCTGCTATTGAAAACATCATAAAGGATGTTGTCTACCTTTTAAATGAAACAGAAAAAATAGAATGATAAATATTATAATAATAATTTATTAAAAACCTATCTAATCCATATGAAGCGTATAATGATTAATAAACACGTTTATCGGACTTATAATGATTATAAAGATTTATAGGATTTTATAAAGATTAATAAATATAGGATAATGTTAGTTGATATATAAAAAAATAAATAAGAGGAGTTTTTTATGTACTGTCCAAACTGTGGAAATGAAATTGAAAGGGGTAGATTCTGTCCCAATTGTGGCCAAGATATTGAACCTGCTGTACCAATGGATGAAGATCGCTTTGAAGAAAACGTAGATCGCTTTGATGAAAGCATGGAGCCAGTTAAAAGCCCAACAAGTAAATATTCCGTAAATGAATTTGTCAGTGACACCATACAAAAGGGTTCTTCTGGAGAAACCTTTGAACTGGAAAATAAGTACATGTTAAACGTGAACCTCAACGGAAAGGTATGGGCCAAGAAAGGGGCCATGGTAGCCTATAACGGTGATGTGAAATTCAGTAGAGAAGGAACAATGGAACATGGTCTGGATAAATTTGTAAAAAAGGCTGTTACTGGAGAAGCAAGCACTCTGATGAAAATGAAAGGAAGAGGTCAGGTTTATCTGGCGGATTCTGGTAAAGAAGTCACTGTTTTAAATCTCCAAAATGATAAAATATACGTTAACGGCAACGATCTGCTGGCCTTTGAAGATAGAATCGATTGGGATATAAAAATGACAGCCACCACTTCTGGTATGATGTCAGGAGGACTTTTTAACATCCGTTTGCAGGGAACCGGTATGGTGGCCATAACCACTCATTACACACCAGTTACCATGGTAGTAACTCCAGATAAAACAATCTACACCGACCCCAACGCAACCGTCGCCTGGTCCGGTGGCTTAACACCATCCATAAAAACAGATATTGATTTTAAAACGTTATTAGGAAAAGATAGTGGTGAAACTTTCCAGATGAAGTTTAGAGGTCATGGATTTGTAATTGTTCAGCCCTATGAAGAAAGATAAACAAATAAATTAAAATAATCCACCATAAAATCAATTTTTTTATATATTTTTCTTAAAAATTATCTTAATAATAGATCCTTAAAATTAAATAATATTGAAATTTTTAAAACAAATCAAACCACACTAATGGCTGGTAACAAGAAATATAAGGTTATCACCCAGAGAAAAACTGTTAACAAAGGTCTTAAGAGAGTGTTAAGGACAAATTTCTCTATAATACCAGAATAAATATGGTTAATAGCAGAAAATGTTAAAAATATTAAAAGAACCATGTATATAGAGGTATATGCAAAAAATCCCCAGTTAAGTAATAAAGCTATAATCATACATACAGTTAATGCCAGGAAGTGTAATGTTGACTGGCGGTGATAAGCCCCACCTTCACCATACCCTGATACTTCTGAAGCA
>MVQZ01000222.1 GCA_002067565.1 Methanobacterium sp. PtaU1.Bin242
AATAGCATACTTATCTTACAAAGCCTTTAAGGGAAACAGTACCTTCATCTATCTTTCTGCACTGGCTCTGGGTCTGGCAGGGGGATTCAGACTAGATTTGGTGGAATTTATGTTTCCACTTTGGCTTTTCTGTCTCTGGTACGGCAAAACATCCTATGCAAAGGCAGGAAAAGCATTTATAGTGTTAATAGCGTCAGTTCTACTGTGGTTGGTCCCCACCATTCTTTCAACCGGCGGACTGGGACAGTATATGCAGCTTTCCGCAGTTCAATCTGAAGCTTCCGTCTACACCTCCATCCTGTTGGGCGCCAGCTTATCCCAGCAGATAATGAACTCAGGAATAGCTTTAATATGGTCTTTGTGGGGATTAACCCTATTCGGCATATTTATGGTGATCCTATTTCTCCTATACCACTGGAGGGGTTTTACATCCAAATTTATTCCTTATCTTAAAAATCCGGTGAGTATTTTCTTCCTGCTGTGGATGGCACCTGCTTTCCTCTTCTATTTCATAATCTATATAATTAAACCAGGATACACTTTAGTATACCTTCCAGCCGTTATGATCATATTAGGATACATCATAAACCGTATTTCAGATGATCTGAGCTTGACTTTCCCTAAAATTTCTCCACGTTCCTTTCTGGCCGCCCTCCTGTTAGTGGGGATAATTATCAACTCGTTGATCTTCATCTATCCCTATAATCTGCATCAGGGCGAACTATGGGAAACACCCCAGGACAAACTCACTGGCTCGCAAAAAATTCTGTTCGGTGTTAACGTGGGTATAATGTATAACGACCAGAAAATCAGTGCTAACGACCAGAACACACAAATACATATTGATGAAATAACGAAATTATCGTTTTCAAATCCCAATAGTAGTATTGTCGCTATTAGGGATATAAGCAGGGAAGATGAAGGATTTAACTGGAGAAAAGCCATGTATTATCTGCCAGATTATAATGTTTATTATCTCTTTGACTTTGAAAATTCAGGAATAACCGATAAGGTGTCTGTCTGGCATGGTAAGAACCATAACGATGATCTAATTAAAGCAACAACCGTAGAAATTCCTCTTAACCAGTCCGTCCGCAGAATCATCTGGATAATGAGTGATCAGTCCAGCTTCTATAAGGAAGTGCAGTCTAAAGTAGGAATAAATACCATAACCTTACCAAATGGTCTGAAAATCTATTACAGCGACGTAGGAGATGGTCCGGTAAATCTGCAAGTCAGTGGATTTATATTCAAAAGATGACTGATCCCAACACTTAGACTGATACTAAATCTATTGCTAATATTGACTCTTATGAATTAAATACAATAGAAATACATGAAAAAATTTGATATAAAGAGTAAAACTAAGAAAATGACTAATAAATAGTTTTTTAAGAGAATTTATTTTTTAAAAAAAGTTAATAAAATCTTTTTGAGATATATAAATTATTTAGAGGTAATGAAATTTGAGATATGATCTACACATTCACTCCAAATATTCATCTGATGGGTACCTGGATCCAAAAATGATTGTAAAAATAGCCAACAAAAGAGGGCTTTCCGGTGTAGCATTAACCGATCACAACACCCTTAAAGGAGGGCTTAAGACTAAAGAGTATGAAAAAGATGATTTCAGGGTTATAGTGGGCTCGGAAATAAACACCGATCGTGGTGAAGTAATAGGGCTTTTCTTATCTGAAGAGATAAAATCAAACATTTTTCCAGACGTTACTGAGGAGATCAAAGATCAAAATGGGATGGTTATCATTCCTCATCCCTTTGATGAACTAAGAGGTAATGGGATCAGGCCAAAAAAAGAAGACAAAAAATTCCTGGATGGTGTGGAAATCTTTAATTCACGGTGTATTTTAGAAAAATATAATTATAAAGCCCATGAATATGCCATGGAAAATGATTTGAAATACACCGCTGGCAGTGACGCGCATTTTGCGGGTGAAATAGGAAAAGCAGGGATTATAACCGATTTTGAAATAAATGATGTTGATGATCTAAGAAAATCCCTAATAGGGAATAAAAGTGTTATTTTCGGTGGAAAATCAAGCTTCATCAATTTAGGATTAACAAAGGTGCTGAAAATATGGCGAAAGGCAAGTTCTGGCTAATTATACTATTTGCGGTTGTGGTATATCTTTTAATGGGTATCTATGCAAATTTTGGCAATCTATTATCTGCTCTGGAAGAGTTTAACTGGATATTCTTACCAGTTATGCTCATACTGGTAACCACCGGATACTTTGTGAGATTCATTAAATGGAATTTCTTCCTTAAAAATGTTGATGTTCACCTACCCCTTAAAGAAAACTTGTTTGTATTCTTCAGCGGCCTGTCCATGATAATAACTCCAGCTAAAGCAGGTGAAATATGGAAAGGATGGCTCATAAAAGATATAAATGGTGAAAGTCTGAGCAAAACTATTCCTGTGGTTATAGTTGACCGGGTAACCGATGTAATCGGTCTTATACTTCTCTCCCTTTTAGGAATTCTATACTACAAAAGCGGGGTTTCTGTGCTATTAATTCTAGTCATCTTATTTGCTGCGTTTATTGTGGCTATTAAATCAGAAAAAATATCAGGCCGACTCATTTCAATAATGGAAGGCAGAGCAGGTAAATATTCCGGTGATATTAAAGATATGCATCAAACATTTCAAAAAAGCATGAACTGGAAATATCTTTTTGGAATGTCAGTTTTAAGCGTTGCTGCCTGGTTTTTAGAGTGTTTAGCCATATTCTTAGTTATATATGGATTTGGACAGTCCCTCAGTTTGGTATTATCTACCTTTGTATTCAGTTTCGCATCACTGGCCGGTGCAGTAAGTCTTATACCAGGAGGTCTGGGAGTGGCAGAAGCAACTTTATCCGGTCTTCTGGTGTTTTTCGGCCTGTCCTCCAGCATAGCCGTTGGAGCTGCACTTATAATGAGGTTCGGAACGCTCTGGTATGGGGCTATTCTGGGCTTTCTGGTTTATTTGATATTTAACAAAAGAATTATGAAATCAAAGAATGAGTAAAAAAAATGGAATTTTATAATAGGAAGTGTATAAATGGAAAAAATGGATATAAAGTCTAAAGAAAAAGAAACTTATCTCATTACGGGAGGTTCGGGATTTTTAGGCATTAATCTAACTAGATATCTGATTAAAAAAGGACATGATGTTATTATCTTTGATATTTCACCCTTTGATTATGATGACACCATAGAAAAGGTAAGAGTTATAAACGGTGATATAAGAAATATAAACGATTTAAAGGCTGCCTGTAATAATGTGGATATTATTGTGCATTGTGCTGCTGCATTACCACTATATAAAGAGGAAGTTATCTATGCCACTGATGTGGATGGGACCCGGAATGTTCTGGAGGCAGCTAAGGAGAATAATGTCCAGCGGGTGATTCACATTTCATCAACAGCAGTTTACGGCATTCCAGACCATCACCCCCTTTATGAATCCGATGAACTGGTGGGGGTTGGACCCTATGGAGAAGCTAAAATAGAGGCCGAGAAAGTATGTGAAGAATACCGGAAGAAGGATATGTGTATTCCCATCATCCGACCCAAGTCATTTATTGGTCCAGAGAGGCTGGGTGTTTTTGCCATTTATTATGACTGGATTCAAAGTGGGAAAAACGTTCCAATAGTAGGTAATGGAAAAAACAGGTATCAACTTCTAGACGTTGAAGACCTTTGTGATGCAATCTATCTATGCGCAACCAAAGACAGAGATATTGTCAACGACACATTCAATATAGGGGCTGAAGAATACACCACCATGAAAGAAGATTTTGGAGAAGTGCTGCACTATGCTGGTTTTGGTAAAAGAATTATTACCACACCTGCTAAACCACTCATAGGTGTTCTGCGTATTTTAGAATTTTTCAAACTTTCTCCTTTATACAAATGGGTTTATGAAACCGCGCCTGAAGATTCATTTGTATCCATTGATAAAGCAAAAAATGTGCTGGGATTCGAACCAAAATACTCCAATAAACAGGCCTTAATAAGAAATTATGAATGGTATTTGGAAAACTACAAATATTACCAGGATAAAACTGGTGTTTCTCATAGGGTTCCCTGGAAACAGGGCATACTGAACTTCTTTAAAATATTTTTTTAGATTAGAGAGTTCTACACTCAGGTAATTCAGCAGGATTTGATCTTTATTTAAAAAGAAAATAATTTTTTTAACCATTAGGGAAAAAAAATAATATGTTAAAAACAAACCCCAATCTCTAAATTTTTTTGCGGTGATTATTTATGGAATGCCAGGATTATGGACTTACTCGAAAGAGTGAACGTGAAAATTTAAATTTAAATCCTCTTCAGCGAGGCGGTGTGCTACCAAAAGAAGCTAGAAAAGCCTTATATGAATTTTCAGATGGTTACAGTGTCTGTGACTACTGTGCAGGTAGACTGGATGAAATAACCAAACCAGCCATAAACAGCTTTCTGGACGACCTGGCTAACTTCATAGGGACAGATCATGCCCGCACTGTTCATGGAGCCAGGGAAGGTAAATTCGCTGTTATGCACGCCTTATGCAGACCAGGAGATACCATTGTGGTAGATGGAAACGCTCATTACACCACTCATCTGGCTGCTGAACGCTGCCAGCTGAATCTGGTGGATGTGCCACATAGTGATTATCCAGAATACCGTATCAAACCAGAAAGTTACAAACAAGTGCTGGATGATCAATATGACCGCGGTGAAGATATAAGTTTGATTTTACTCACCCATGTAGATGGTGATTACGGTAACCTTACCGATGCACGTTCTATTGGTAAAATTGCCCATGATTATGGAATTCCTATGCTTTTAAACTGTGCATATTCTATGGGTCGGTTGCCAATAAATGCAAAGGAACTTAACGCTGATTTTGTGGTGGGTAGTGGTCACAAAAGTATGGCTGCCTCAGGACCTATAGGTGTGCTCGGTTTAAAGGATGAATGGGCTGAAGCTGTGCTAAAAAGATCCGCCAAACATGCGGTTAAAGAAATTGAAATGCTAGGATGCACCAGCAGAGGAGCACCAGTAGCCACCCTAATGGCTTCTCTCCCCCTTGTGATGGAGAGGGTTAAAAAATGGGATCTAGAAGTTCAAAAAACCAGGGATTTTGTGGGAAAATTGGAAAAACTTGGTGGTGTGAAGCAGATAGGAATAAAACCCACAGAACATGACCTGGTTAGATTTGAAACCCCAATATTTGATAAAATAGCCCAAAATCATCCGCGTCGCGGATTTTTCCTCTATGAAGAGCTTAAAAAGAGACGGATCATAGGAATTAAAAGGGGTCAGACCCGCTGGTTCAAATGCAGTGTTTACGGATTTACTCAGGAGCAGGTAGATTACATTTCCCGTGCTTTTGCAGAAATTGTCAGTGCATATGATGATATATCATAGGAATAGGGATGATACAAATATGACCTAACTTGATTGAAATCCAGATTCTTTATTTAAGACAATAGAACCCTGCCTGCATATAAGAAAACCATAAAAGTTCTACCACACGAAAATCTGCGTCCCTTAATAACTCAAGATGTTTTTCTACAGCTATAGGGAAATATTCAATATTAAATCTATTCAAGTGTTTATCTACCATGGAAACATCTCACCCCTGGCTAATTGAAAATTTCCCCAGTAAACCTTCCCTATTTCTATACCTTCCCTGGTAAGTGGTTTGATGTTTTCGAATGTTATATATACACCATCTTCATTTAAAAGGTTATAACAGACTTTTGTAGCTTTTTTTCTCTCCCCTAGGGAAAGATAATGATGACACTGGATAGCGGTGATGACATCCATCTTATCTTCCAGTTTCTGGGAAAAATTCTGGGTGGGAGAAGGTTTCAGAAGCTTTAAACAGTCTGCAGGCATATCAGATAATTTTTTCTGGGCCTCATTTAACATTCCCTTTGAAGGGTCCAGGAGATAAAATCTTGTCCTAGGAAATATATCCCGTGCCATGTTGACCAGTGTTCCTGTCCCGCAGCCAGTATCCAGCCAATTTTTTGGCTCAAATGTTAAAGATTTTATTAAATTAATGATTTCCCTGTGAAAAATGGAGTAATATGGAATAATATCCTCTATTTGACTATCATATTCATCTGATTTATGAGATGTGGTGTTATCTGTATCTTTCATAAATTATTCTCTCCAATGATCATCCATTCATCATTTCATTTTTATAGTTAATTTTTCAATCAATGAACTGACTATTATTACATATTATTAGTATATTTACTATTATTTCATATTTTAAGGAATTTATCTATTTGTTTTCTCTTTTTGGAGGTGTTATTGAAGTTAATTGATAAAAATGCTTATTAAAATAATTTGATATTGCTTTAAAATTTTTTAAAATCATAAAATATATTAAAGATGTTTTAGATACTTCTTCTTTGTATTTAGATGAATATTTAATAGGTTATTGAATAGTAAAGCCAGTTTAAACTGAAATTCACCCTAATTAGATGACCCAATGGTGTTAAAAATGAACCCGGTACTGGAAACTATAAAAAGCAGAAGAAGTGTAAGAAAATACCAAACTCGTCAGATCAAGGATGAAGAACTGGATAAAATCCTGGAAGCCGCCATTTATGCTCCTTCAGGCCATAATGATCAATCCTGGCACTTCACCATAATCCAGGATAAAGATCTGATAAATGAGATCAGCGAAGGTGCCAAGGAAGTGATGAGAACAATGGATGTGGAGTGGATCGCTAAAATGGGGGCCATTGAGGATCTTAACATTTTCTATCATGCGCCTACCATAATAATAGTCTCAGGAAAGACTGATGCGGTCACTCCCCATGCAGATTGCTGTGCTGCAATACAGAACATCCTTCTGGCAGCAGAAAGTCTGGATATCGGATCCTGCTGGATAGGATTCGCCAAGTTCTTTTTTACAAATCCAGAAAATATGAAGAATCTCCATATCCCAGAGGGATATGAAGTTAAGTATGGAGTTGCCCTGGGATACAAGGTTTGGGAAACCG
>MVQZ01000223.1 GCA_002067565.1 Methanobacterium sp. PtaU1.Bin242
CAAAATAATTAGAAATATCAAAATTAAAAATAGGATTGTATTAAAATAAAAATTGGATTATCATTTAAAAATTAACATGTTAAATGCCTCTAATTTCTATTAAAAAAAAGTTCAAAATATCTAGATGAATAAGAGGATCATTATGTTTAAAGAAGTTCCGGTTAAATATTTTGGATGCACCCATAGGGCTATCCCTCCCAAAATCACCATAAAAAACGTTAAAGGGAAGCTTAAAAGGGCAGGAGTTACCAGGATAGCGGAGATAACCCATCTGGATCGTTTGGGAATACCAGTTTATTCTGCCATCAGACCCGGAGCTGCAGAGGGTGCTGTGAGTATTTATGCTGGAAAAGGGGCTACCAAAAACCAGGCCAAAGCATCAGCAATGATGGAGGCATTTGAGAGATATTCTGCAGAGATAAATAAAGCTGACACGGATAAATTTGAAAGGGGAACATTTCCTGAAAAAGAAAACGCCCTGGATCCAGAGACATTGATATTACCTTCATTACCATTTGAAGTGGAAAAAACACCATTAGACTGGATTAAATCAATAGAAATAACTAATGATCAAGAATACATGGTCCCTGCTAACGCCGTATATCATCCTTACATCCCTCCAAGCGGCTCGTCTCTTTTTAAGTCCAATACCAATGGTTTAGCATCAGGAAATCGAATTGAAGAGGCAGTTTACCATGGGATCACTGAAGTGGTTGAAAGAGATGCCTGGAGCATATTTGAAGCAAAAAAGGAACCTAAAAGTGAAGTGAACTGTGAAGGGATAGAAAATCCTCTGATTAAGGATATGCTGGATAAATTTACCAATGCAGGAGTGGATGTTAAATTACTGGACTTAACTGCTGATGTTAAAATAACCACAATAGCCGCAGTATCAGATGATACTGTGCTTAAAGACCCTGCATTACTATCCTTAGGGGTGGGAACCCATCTTAATCCAGAAGTTGCCGTGATAAGGGCTCTTACAGAAGTTGCCCAGAGCAGAGCCACCCAGATACACGGAACTAGAGAAGATACCACCAGGGCGGTTTTCATGAGAAAAGCGGGTTATGACCGTATGAAAAGAATAAACAAGCACTGGTTCAGTGATTCACACAAGTTAATAAATATTTCCCAAATTAAGGATAAATCAAAGGCCACATTCAAGGAAGATATAGAAACCTGTATAGATATACTGGGCAAAAACGGGTTTAGAAAAATTTATTATGTTGATTTAACACGTAATGAAGTGAAAATACCGGTCGCAAGAGTTATAATCCCTGGTATGGAAGTTTACTCAGTAGACATGGAAAGAAGAGGAAAAAGACTGATCTAATTTTTATTTTAATCATTCATTAACTGTTATATTAATTAATAAAGGTGCATTTATAATGAAACAGATAATTATCATGAGAGGAGACCTACCCATAAGCCGGGGAAAAATAGCAGCACAGGCCTGCCATGCCAGCATTGGATCATATAAACGTACAGATGAAAGAAAAATAAAAAAATGGGAACAAGAAGGCGGGAAAAAAGTAGTGCTTAAAGTAAATGATTTAGAAGAACTATTTGAATATTACGAAATGGTTAAAGCTTCCGATCTACCCTATTTTTTAGTCACCGATGCAGGACACACTGAATTACCTGAATCCACTGTAACCTGCCTGGGAATAGGTCCAGATGAAGATGAGAAAATTGATAAGATAACACAGGATCTTAAATTGCTTAAGTAGTTTAATATTTACATTAATGGATGAGGTTTAACCGGATGAAATGGGTAGTAAAAATAGGTGGAAGTCTCTTCCCGGAAGACGCAGTTTCGCTTTGCAAAAAACTGGTGGGTAGGGATGTGATGGTGATCTGTGGGGGAGGTGCTCTGGCAAATCTTTTAAGGGATTATGATGCCAGGATGAAATTTTCCCCCACAGCTACTCATAGAAGCGCCATACTGTGTATGGACATCCTGGGAATGCTTATATCTGATAATGTGCCTGGTGCAGAGGGGGTTTACTCCCCTGAAAATGCAGAAAATACTTTAAAAGAGGGAAAGCTTCCGGTTTTAATACCATCCTGGCTTCTGGAGGATTTAGATCCCTTAGAACATTCCTGGAGGGTTACTTCTGATTCCCTATCCCTTTATATAGCACATCAACTAAAGGCTAAACTATTAATAGCAACCGATGTAGATGGTATATATAATCAATATCCAGCTGATGATGATGCAAAACTTATAAAATATATAAGTGCAAAAAAACTACTAACTTTTGGTGAAACGTCAGTTGATGATTTTTTAGGAGAGCTTTTACTTCAATACAAATCAGAATGCTATGTTATAAATGGAAAATATCCTGAAAGGGTAATTTCTGTAATTGACGGTAAAAGTAACAAACATATAAAATACACACTTATTGGAGGAACTTAAATGGAAAAAATAGAATGTACATCTTGTAAACAGGAGATATCACCTGTAGAAACCTATGTAAAATTTGAATGCCCGGAATGTGAAACTATTCTCTACAGATGCCAGAAATGCAGAACATTTGGCCATATTTACAAGTGTAAATGCGGTTTTAAAGGACCTTAATAATTAGGCCATCTAATTTTTAAAAAAACTTTGATATTTAAGGATATAATTATTAATTTTAAAATCATTGAATAATTCAGAGGTTATTAATATGGGAGAAGTTGTAGCAACTATAAAAGTGATGCCAGAAAGTCCTGATGTTGACCTGGCGAAAATTAAAGAGGATATTACAAAATCAATACCAGAAAACACCGAACTTCATAAAATAGAAGAAGAACCAATAGCATTTGGGTTGGTAGCCCTGAATGTGATGGTGGTTGTTGACGATGCTGAAGGAGGGACAGAACAGGCAGAGGAAAATCTCTCCAAAATCGAAAACATAAGCAGTATCGAAGTGGTGGATGTTAGAAGGCTGATGTAATAAGGATATTATTTCTAAATTTCCTTTTTAAAATCCCACTATTCCTATTTTTATTATAATGAAGTTTATATCCATTTTTTTTTAATTGATTTAATTAATTTCCCCGGATTTCCTACTTTTTTAAATTTCCCACAATTTCTAACTTTATTTTAATCTCAAATTATTAATACTATTTATATTATTAATAATAAATAATTCACTAATAGAAAGAAATCAGGGAGGAGTTTGAATTTTTGATCTAATATTTGCCTGTATAATAGGTGTCCTCTGCGGTACAGTAACCGGTTTAATACCAGGTATTCATGTTAATACTGTAGGTGCATTTGTTTTTGCAGCATCAGCTTCTATTCTTTCCTTTTTATCCCCAGAATTTCTGGCAGTGTTTTTAATTTCCATGTCTATTTCCCATGCTCTGCTGGAATTTATACCATCCATGTTTCTGGGAGTGCCTGAGGAGGGAACAGTGCTATCTGTTTTACCGGGACATCATCTTCTTCTACAGGGAAGAGGCAGGGAAGCCATAAGACTGGTGGCTTTGGGAGGATATGGTGCGATAATAGTAACCATTCTCATTCTACCACTATTTGCTCTGGTTTTACCTCCTCTTTATAGTTTTATGAAGCCTTACATCTGGATTCTACTTGTTGTTGTGGTGATTTATATGTTCCTGAGACTTAACCGGAATTTAAATTCACTGGCCTGGTCGGTGGTGGTATTTTTATTTTCGGGGATAATGGGCTGGACGATGCTTAATTCCCCTATCTCTTCAGGTGTATCTTTATTATGTATGTTTACCGGGCTTTTCGGTGTGAGCACCCTGATTTACAGTTTATCCCAGCGGTCAGTGATTCCCACACAGAATCAATTCTGTAAACTTCAAGTTGATCAGAATATTTTAAGGGGAATTTTTGCTGGAGGAATAGCAGGAAGTATTCTGGGATTTTTACCAGGAATGGGACCCGCCCAGGGAAGTCTTTTAGCCCAGGAAATAAGCGGAGGCGGAGATACAGGAGAAAATAAAGATGGTTTTCTGGTGGCCATGAGTGGGGTGAATGTTTCTGATGCCCTATTCTCTCTTATAGCCATATATTTAATTGGTAATCCCCGAAGCGGCATCGCTGTTTATGTGGACAAGATCATTGAAGCCTTCAACTATCAGCATCTTATATTATTTATATTCGTCTCAATAACTGCTGTGTCACTTTCAGTATTTTCATGTCTGAAGCTGGGGGATTTAATGAGCATATACATAGAAAAAATAGACTATAACAAGCTTTCATGGGTTGTAATATTTTTTATGAGTTTCCTGGTGCTTTTATTTACTTTAATGGAGCATGCCAACATCCTATTTGTTTTGTTGGTTTATATCACTGCCATAGCTCTGGGACTCCTGCCTCATTATCTGGGATTGAATAAATCCAATCTTATGGGGGTACTTATTGTCCCGGCCATTGTTATCTATATTGGTCTGTCTTAAAAAAGAAGTTAATCAATCAAAACCACTTCTCTGCATATATTCCGGATACTATTTACAAATTCTGTAGAATCAACCCCGGGAAACACATCCACCAGACAGACCTCAAATTTTTCATCTAAAACAGTTTTAAGGTATTGAATGTCCATACAATAGACCTTAAAATTATCCCCATCAGCAATTAAACCCTTTTTATTTCCTCTTAATTCAACTGGAAATCCATTTATCTCCAGGTTCATGGCAGTGGTCTGGCAGGCAGGATACCAAATATCGTTGAAAACCACTTTGCTTGCACCAGCCTTTAAAGCAGCTATTCCTAAAGTGCCAGGTCCGCAGGTACAATCTACAATTTTGGGCTTGTTATAGTTGTCTAATACCTTTTTTAGGTATTTTATTTTGGGGGATAATGGTTTTGGAAGCTCTATGTGTATCTGGCCCTGATGTTTGTAAATGCATAAATTTCCCCAGGGAGTGTTTACAATGTCACAACGTAAGTCACAACCAGCCAGAACATCATAGGTATTTGCAACAGATTCAAAATCTTTAATACCTACCGTATCTTTTAAATATCCTTTTAAAACACCTTTAACCTCGCTTACTTCTTTTACTATTCTTTGAGCACAATTTTTACTTACATCACCGGAGAGAATAACCAGAGAATCTTCCTGAAGATAGGGAACAGAATTAAGCGGATATGCAGGAGTTATAAGAGGCACACAGACATCCCTTAGGGTGGATTTTTTATCCTTAAACCCTTCATCAATCATAATCTGGAGAATATGGGCCATGACCAGATCTAAATGGCGTTTTCTGCAAACACATCTGCCAAAATCATCATTAAGACGGCGTAAGTTTATCTGCTGAGTAAGTGGGGTGAATTTTTTCAGTTTATACTCTTTACAGTTATCACATGGATTATAAAAATCTTTTAAATCTTTTAAAACTTCTGAAGCTGGTTTTATGCAGTCTCTTCCACATGTACATCTAAGTTCCATGTTTTTTATTAAGACAATTAATGTACACATAATTTTCCATTATAAAATAGGCTTATCTTATGGTCAATGCAATTTTACTATGTTAAAAATTGTGCCCAATCAAAGTATAATTATATTCATAGGATTTTTATCTAGAATAATCAAAGATTATCATTAACTGATTTAATTTAATTTGCTGAAATTTAGATAGGAGTTAGTTATTATGAAAAATAGAATTTATGACATGGAATGCTGTAAATGCAGGGATAATTTTAGAGATATTTATATTTGGGCCAATTGTGATGTTTGTGGTGGAAAATTAGAGGTTATAATGGAGAGAACTATTATCCTATAAAAATGTGTGAATTCGTTGTGCGGATCGTTTATGGTAGTATTAACCAATAAATTTGAATGGATGAAAAAATTTAAAATTCATAAATCAGCTATTAGTTAGTGTAATATCCTGAACCAACCAAATAAGTCTGGTTCTGGTACTTAGCCGGTTTTATATATGTTATTTTCGTGGTGGGTACTTTAGTTCCTGGTTTGGGCCATAGGTA
>MVQZ01000224.1 GCA_002067565.1 Methanobacterium sp. PtaU1.Bin242
AGGCATTTTAGTAGCGGCCAATATGTTGGATTTTACAGATTATATCCAGGGAATGATGCCTTTATGGCTGATTGGTGGGGTGATTCTGGGAGCAACTCTTCTAAGTATCCTAGCTGGGCTTTACCCTGCTATGCGTGCTTCAAAACTGAATGTGGTGGAGGCTTTGAGAAATGAATAATCATATAATTGAATTTAAAGATGTATGGAAGACTTATCACATGGGGGATGAGAAAATTAACGCCCTGGCGGGTTTAAATTTAAATTTAAATGAGGGTTCTTTTACAGCTGTCATGGGACCTTCCGGATCTGGCAAATCCACATTACTGCACGTGGCAGGGATACTGGACATGCCAACAGAGGGCGTTTTTAAGATAAATGGAAAAGAAACCAACATGCTAACGGTTAAAGAGCAGGCACAGCTCAGGAGGAATGAAATCGGTTTTGTATTCCAGAGGTTTAATCTCATGTCCCAGCTATCGGCATTGGAGAATATTATGTTGCCCATGATTAAAGAAGACCACCAAAGAGCTGGAGAAATCTTAAACAGGATGGGATTGGAGGGTAAACATGATAAGCTTCCAGGTCAGCTTTCAGGGGGAGAACAACAACGTGTTGCAATAGCCAGGGCTCTTATAAATGATCCGTCCATTATTCTGGCTGATGAACCCACTGGAGAATTGGATACTAAAAATGCAAATGCAATAATGCAAGTACTCCAGGATTTGAATCGAATGGAGGGTGTAAGTATCATCATAGTCACTCATAACTCTGTATCAGCAAGTTTCGCTGATCAAATTATCCAAATGAGTGATGGCCAAATAAGTAACTGATAGTGGATCGGCAAATGAATCCAAGTTTATACTGGGTGGGTGGGTCATAATTTTTTATGAGAATCAAATAAAAAAACCGTCTCTGATGGGGAATAAAAATATTCCTCAATTTGATTCTTCTGGAAGAGTATAAACTATTAAAATAATTTTTTTTAAGTTTTAAGATGTTCAAAAATATTTAAAATGAATTATACAATTTTTATCAATTATTTATATATTTTTCCCACATCTTCATCCCACAATTGAGGATTTTGAGCTATAAAATCTGACATCATTTTGATACAGGAAGGTTCCTGAAGAACCTCAATATCTACTCCTCTTGATTTAAGCAGTTCTTCTTCCCCCATGAAATTCTTATTTTCTCCTATCACAATTTTAGGTATACCATATAGTAGAACAGCTCCAGAACACATGAAACATGGGGATAATGTAGTGTAAAGTGTACATTCATGGTAAACAGATGCAGATAAGCGTCCTGCGTTCTCCAGTGCATCCATCTCACCATGGAGGATGGCACTTCTCTTCTGAACACGCCGGTTATGTCCTCTGCCTAGAATTTTATCTTTATAAATGAGTACGGATCCAATGGGGATACCACCTTCTTTTTGTCCTTTAATTGCTTCTTCAATGGCGGCGTTCATGAATTTATCCATATCAATTCATCCCTTAATTAGTAAGAAATGCTTCCAGAATAGTTTTTGGTTATATAAAATGTAAAATGAATTTTTTGATTTTTTTGCTTACTTGTTTTTTTCATATTCTTTATAACTATCAGGGAATCTTCTAATAACATGATTTATTATCCCCATATTTTTCAGATCTTCGATAATTATGTTTAATTCGTCAATTTTATGGTGTGATTCATCAATCTTCTTATTGGCTTCATCAAGGAGATTTTTAGTGACCTGAAGGCGGTGTTTAGTTTTGTGGTGTTTTTGCTGCAGTTTTTGAAAATCATTGAGTTTAGCATCTATTTCTTTTAGTTCAAAGTCCTGAATTTTTTTATTTAATAATTTCTTTTCACTAATTACATCATGAATGATCTCTTTATCGTTGTTTAACCTTTCTTTGAGCGTTTTTATTTCAGATTCCCTCGTATTTAGTAGTTTTTCCAGTTCTTCAACACGGGAATTATCATCACGAGATTTAATTATCTTTAAATTTTCATCTTCTTGTTTTAGATTTTCTGTGTGGTGTTTATGGCGCTGATCACTAGTAGTTGTAAATTCTTTTTTAATGGGAGGTTTATCTTTCATATTCAGCCGCCTATTTTTTTTGATTGGAAGTTTTAATAGTTATTAGGAGATAAGGTCATAAAGTAAATTTATAAAGGGCAGATTTAATCTAGGGAAGATAAGGTCCATAAAATATCTATTAAATAGCAGACTTAATTCTATTGATAATAAATGATATATTCATTTTATAACATTACAATATTGTTTTGGTTTAGTTAAATGATGTAGAGGCATAATTAAAGGAAATAATTTGGTTAATAACAGACCAAATTTACTAAATCTTCTAATTTAGATTATAGTTAAATTATTCTTAGAGATAAATAAAAAGTTAAATTTGAAAGGCAAGGCAAATTTATGAATTTATATGTCAAAGAAACTGGGAAAAATAACTTAGAAACCATAGCATTCGTCCATGCCGATGGAATGGCTGGTTGGATGTGGGATGAACAGTTAAAGGCTTTCGAGGACTACCATTGTTTGGTCCCGGACCTTCCTGAACATGGCCGCAGCTGTGATGTCCGACCTTTCACCGTAGAATGCGCTGCTAATATGATAATTGACATTATCCGAGATAAGACCCATAATGGCAAAGCTCATCTGGTTGGGATGTCTCTGGGGGCGCAGGTAATCGTTAAGATTCTAAGCACAGCTCCAGAGGTGGTGGATCATGCATTTTTAGGTGGGGCGCTGGTACGTAGTGCCCCGCCCACAGAAAACTTCATAGAACTTCTAAATCATCTTATTAAAATATACTTGCCGGTTAAAAACAATAGTCTTTACATTGGAAGTTACATTAGGTCTTATAATATTCCAAAGAATCTTAGAGGTAAATTCAGGGAATCTACCCGTATAATAAAACCAGATTCTTCAGCCAGAATTATTAAAGAAGGCACGCTTTTTAAAATGCCTGCAAGTCTTGAAAATGTTAATGTACCAGTATTGGTGATTGTTGGGGAAAAAGATTATACTATTATAGGAGAATCGGCAAGAAATCTTCTGAATATTCTTCCAAATTCAAAGGGAGCGTCAACTTTGAAAGTGGGGCATATGTGGAACATGGAGAATCCTGAATTATTTAATCATGTTCTTAGATGTTTCTTAAACAATGAAAATCTTCCGGATGGTGTTAAAACACTTTAAACAATTTAGTTTCATGAAAATAATAGATGGATATGGATTTATCTTTTTTATGGGCTAATTCCGGCAGTTTTGATCGGATAATTCATCCCTTCGGGCTGTTCAGTCTCTTTACGGATATAAATGTTAATTAATTATTATGGGTTATTTTAACGGTGTATAATGGGGTAATATTTTATATAAGGATCTGTTTAAGCATAATTTCGTTTTTTTAATGCGTAATATTCTAAAAAAAAAGTTGATGTAAAATCTTAGCCCTGAGATTCAATTTCGATGGTTAGGGGGCATCAAAAATTATTTTAAATAATTTAGATCATTTTAAGTGAACTGGAAATGCCTATTTTTGATATTATCGCCACTGAGATCATCAAATAGAAATTTATTTTTTTTAATTGTGCATGGGCTGTTTTTAGAATGTTTTAACTTAGATAATTGAGAAAATATCTTGAATATGAAATTTTAATTATACCGTAAACTATTTATATCATAAATAATTAATATCGATTAGTCGATATCGGTAACTTGATATTGATTAACAAAAAAATGTTGCTTATGGTAATTAAAGGTATTATAACAATTATTCATTATCAAATAAGCGATACAATATCGATTATATGATAGGAGAGAATTCCAAAATGTGG
>MVQZ01000225.1 GCA_002067565.1 Methanobacterium sp. PtaU1.Bin242
AAAAAACATATAAAAAACACAAAACATAATACCACAAAAAAACTATTTACGAAACAGCCTCAAAAATAATTTTTTTGTACTGTTGGAAGTTAAACTACATGGAGAACTGCGTACTCTGTGCATGGTTTTAGTTTGTCAGTTTTATTTCCACCGTAATCTACTTCTATTACATAATTTCCAGTAGAAAGATTCAGTTTTTTGGTATCTATTGTAACACTAGCTTGTTGAGTTAAAAGGTTTGTCAACACCTTTCCATGCCATAATAAATCTCCCCCCGGATGATACAAGTAAAAATCAAGATATCTCCACCCTGTTTCTTTTCCATCATAGCCTCCTTCAATAGGATCATAACTGAGTAGTTGAGCATGGATTTTTACCTTATCACCTTTATTTACTGAATAATTATCTAAATAGCTGGAATAATCATCTAAAAAGTCGATTTTAGTATCTCCCTCCTCATCACCGTCTGAGATATTTTGGTTAACTGTTATGTAAGCTGTGGCTTCGCAGGGATTTAGACCAGTATATTTGCTTGAATTTCCATTATATTTTACCAGCAGTCGGTAGGTTCCTGGAGATAAGTTCAATTTTTTGGTGTTGATGGTAGCTGTGGCAGTTCCTGTCACGCCAGATAAGACTCTACTATTCCAGACCTGGTTCCCATTAGCATCGTATAAAAAGAAGTTCAAGTATCTAAAGGGCCTTTCCATCCAGAAATAGATTTTATGTCCCGCAGGATCATAATCAGTAGACCATGATTCTAGAGTGGCTTTTAATTTCACTGAATTACCCTGTTTAACTGTTTGGTCCTGAAGATCTACGATTCTGGTATCTCCCACTTGAGAGTCATTATGGGGCCATAATACGCTCAATTCGGCAGTGGCGTCACAGGGATAAAAACCATCACTGAAATTTCCATCATAACTTACCTTTAGTTTGTAAGTTCCTGGAGACAGGTTCAGTTTCTTAGTATCGATTTTAGCAGATGCATAATAAGTGTAAAGATTCGTTAAAGCTCTATCATTCCATACCTGATTATTATTACTGTCATATAAATTGAAATTAATGTATCTCCATGGTAGTGCAACCCAATCACCTTCATAATAAGTTTCAAGTTTCACCTTTATCTCCGCTGTTTTAGGATAGAAAACTCCGGTATTGGCCAAGCCAGTGATCCTGGTTTGCATATAGTATCCATCTGTATTGGTGTTTTTAACACCCCATTTGTCACTATCTGCAGCAGCAACATTGGATCCATTCCCTTCAGATATGCTGTTGAAGGCTGCATTTTCTGATGACCCATTGACATAACCCACACCATCAGATGCTGCTGAAACCGTGCTAATAGAGAAAGCAAATATAAAAGCCAGACTTAAAAGTATTAAAGGAATTGAAATTCCCATTTTTCTGGTATTTATTGGTAATTTAATAATTTCACCTCCGTTTATCTCATATAATCATGATCAAAATTAATATTTCTAATATAAATAAATTTATATAAAATACGTAAATGGTTAAATTTCCCCTAAGAATTTAACATATCTATATATAATCTCAAAGAACAGGAAAGTATTATAAAGGTCGTTAAAATGAACGAAGAGAAATCATTCCTAGAAAGGTTGAGATCTGACCCAATAACCCATATGATCGCTGCTTTATCCTTAGTTATCGGCTTAATTTTCGGCGGGGTACAAATAGGGAAACTAATCCAGCCAGAGGCAGCGGAATTATCCATTAAAAACCTTCCTATCGGACTGATGGACTGGGGTTTTGTCTGGGCCGACACAGTGCTGGTTACGCCCCTGCTAATCATCGGAGCTTTGTGTTTGTTAGGCGGTAGTAAATGTTTTGGCCGGATTTTAACCTTCAGCGGATGGACATTAAACCTTTACAGTACCCTGATTTTCATCATAGGCTTCCAGGCACTGAAAAATCCTCTTAAGGGTTCTGAACTTCTATCAGCCATAATTAGCATTTTATTAGCATTGATCTGTATGTCCTGGCTGTTATGGACTTTAAAAGAATCTGATTAAAGCATTCTCTTTTGAATTTTCCGATAATTTCGCTGCATCAACAGAGCATCCTCATCAAGCAGAGGAGTCTCACAGATTAAAGTAACATCCCACCCTCTTTCAATTATCTCCAAAAGAAGCGGTTCCAATGGAGGGCCATAGCTATCGTCAGAAAGGATATGATGTCTTCTCTCTCCTTTATCTGTGAATTCTATATGGGTGAAGTGACTGTGCAGGGATTTTAAACCCAGTTCATCCTCCAATTTTGTAAATATTTCACCGTAATCATCTTTATTCTTTACTTTACCCCCAGATCTGGCGTGCAGATGGGCAAAATCCACTGTAGGGGCGAAATTTTCATGACTCCTGCAGATTTCTATGATCTCCTCCAGACTGCCCAGCTGAGATTTTTTACCGGTGGTCTCCGGGGCGAAAGTGTAATCTGAAACACCTAGAGAATCTAACTGCTCTGTTAAATCATTAACAGCTAGATGAAATTTTTTCATTGCATCTTCAGGCACAAATTCCGTATAAAACCCGGGATGAAATACTATACGGTAAGCCCCCATCCATTGGGCTGCCCTGGCAGATTGAACCAGCCTTTGTATAGATCTTTCCACCACATCTTCCTTGGGAGATGATAAATTGATGTAATAAGGGGCGTGCATAGAAACCAGGATATTATTTTCTTTAGAATTATCCCTAAGTTTCAGTGCAGATTGTTTAGAGATGCGCACCCCATATGTGGCCTGGTACTCGTAGGCTTCCAATCCTCTTCCTCTAATATAATTACAAACCTCCGGAGTTTGTCCCCTGTATCCTGGGGGGTTTCCAGCAGGACCGAATCGAACATCATTCACCATTTTGACCTCCTATATTTCTTATAAAAGCCCTTGAACCACCAAAAAAACTGAACATATCCCGATATAAACCCATTTTATAAGTTTGGGGCATATTAATCCTGATATGAATAGAATATTCACAAACATGCTATGATGGGTTCATAAGGAGATAATCTCTATATTTACTCTTTTTTAGCTCAAGATATATAATTAATCAGGAGAAAAAATAAATTTATGTTAAATTATTTAAAGATTTAATATACTCATTTTATTTAAACTCATTTTCCTATCTGAATATCCTGATAAGCTGATAAAGCCGCCACTGCACCTTCAGAACAGGCCACCACCCACTGATTGACTCCACCAGTAATGTCACCAGCAGCATAGATTCTGGAAACATTGGTTCTTTGAGCTTTATCCGTGATTACATAACCGTGTTGATCCAGATCCAGATCCAGTTTTTTTGCTAGTTGATTGGATGGTATTTCACCGACAGCGATAAACACTCCATCGGTGGGTATTTCATCTTTTTTGCCTGTTTTTTTATTGTGTAATAATACACTTTCTACCACCTGTAATCCCCTGATCTCCTCCACTTCACTGTCCCAGAAAACTGGTATGTCCCTTTTTTCCAGTTCATCCTGAAGATAGCCCTCTGCCCTGAGTTCATCTCTTCTATGCACCAGAGCCACCATAACACCAATATTATCCAGGTATAAAGCCTGTTGCACTGCGCTGTTACCACCGCCAACAACCAGCACCTTCCGACCTACAAAAATAGGCCCATCACACATAGCACAATAGGCAACTCCCCTTCCTAAAAACTTATCCTCACCAGGGACTCCTAATTGGCGGTGTTTAGCTCCTGTGGCTAAAATAACTGTTTTAGTGATGTATTCAGATTTATCAGTGCCTATTTTAATGCTATCCCCTTTAATTTCAATTTCCTCTACATTTTCCCGGTCTTTTATTTCCGCATATTTAAGGGCCTGGTCTTTCATAATATCCACCAGTTGCTTACCCGCTATCAATTCAAAACCAGGGTAGTTTTCCAGTAAGGGTACAATAGATCCCATTCCTCCCACCAGTGCCTTCTCTAAAACCAGTGTTTTGAAGTTCTGCCTGCCTGAATAAAGAGCTGCAGTCAGTCCCGCAGGTCCCGAACCTACTATTATTACATCATATTCATCCATTCAAATCAACTCTTATCGCATCTGATTTAAATAAAATTAATTTGGTGGTTTTTGTAAAAAATAATCTATTATAATTCTATTTATTATTTTTTAGTCCACCAACTTAATTAATTTATCTTTTATAAGTTTATTTACCAGTTTACCATCGGCCTTTCCCTTAAGCTTACCCATTGCCATGCCCATAAGAGAACCCATGGCAGTCATTCCCCTTTCTTTGATTAAACTGGTGTTGGATGTGATTATATTATCAATTATTTTCTCCACATCTTCCGGGGATAACTTTTCTAATCCTTCTTTAAACGCTGCTTCCCGAGCGGAGTATCTGTTTAGAGCTATGCTTCTTAATATAGCAGGGATAGAAGCAGCAGGTATCCTATCTTCTTCAAGAAGAGAGAATGTATCTCCTAAAACCTTTAAATCTAAAGTATTTACTTCAATTCCCTCTCTTTTCAGTTCTTTAATAGTATAAGCTAAAGTTGAGGCTATTATTACCGGATCAATCTTATATCCTGCCCTGAGTTCCTCAAATTCATCTGATTTATCATTTTTTACCAGTTGCAAAGCCAAATCTTCGCTTAAACCATATTCTGCTATTATACGGTTCTTTTTTTCATCAGGAAGCTCTGGTAAATGGGATTTTATCTCTTCCAGATGTTTACGGGATATGGGGGTGGTAGGAATATCGGTCTCCACATACATTCTACTGGCTGTGGGCAGGGGACGTAAATATTCGGTGTTTCCGTCTTCCATTGCCTTCCTGGTCTCCTCCGGGACCTGGTATGTGGCTGTTTTCGCCCTTCTTTGAACCTCTAAAAGAGCATTTCTGGCCTTTTCCTGATGATCGGCCACCAAAATAAATGCTTCACCTTCTTTTATCTTTAAAAATTTGGATAAAACTTCAACTTCTTCAGGGGTTATTCCATATGCTGGTAATTCATCGCTGTGGAATATGCCCGATACACCCATTTTCCTAGCATATCCTGCCAGTTCAGTTCCGAATCTGCGGCCGGGCTGGATTTCTCTCCCGATTAAACCGACAAAACCTCCCAATTTAATTGCAAGAACAACACCTTTTTCTCGTAATGCTCCAGAGATTATCTTGGACGTAGAATCTCCAAAAACTTCACTTACATCAATAATCTCATCATAAACTTTAGCATCTCTCTTTTCCAGCTCTTCTTTAATTTCAAGCAGATTTATCTGCCTTTTAACCTCATTTTCAACCATCTTAGGCATTAAATCCAGGTCCTGAACACCTTTTATCTCTACCCTGGCCCCTTTGCTGATGGATATGTTTAAATCCTGACGGATGGTCCCCAGTCCCCGTTTAACTTTGGTGCTTCGCAGAATCTGGCCAATCTGATAGGCCACCTCCTTTACCTGCTGGGGATGTTTTATGCTGGGGTCGGTGGTTATCTCCACCAGGGGTATTCCCAGTCTGTCCAGCCTGAAAATGGCTTTGCCTTTTTTCATACCTATTATTCGGGCTGCATCCTCCTCCAGGCAGAGGTTTTCCATGATAACCCTTCCATAATCTGTTTCCAGATATCCGTCAGTGGCCACCAGTCCAGTTCTCTGGAAACCTCCGGTGTTACTTCCATCTATAACCTGCTTTCTCATGGTGTGGAATTCATCCACCACATTCATATTCAACAAGGAAGCAATTATTAGAGATATCTCCAGAGCTTCCAGATTTAAAGGATGGGGAGGTTCCTCATCAGCTTCAACCAGGCAGGTATGATGATCATAGGATTCATAGATAAACTGGAGTTTACGTCTAGATTCCTCAAACGCAGCCCGATCTATTTGTCCTAATTCACTTTGAGTCGGTCTGAGGTTCCGGATTAACTTATTATCTGGTTTTTTATCCGTAAGTTCACATTCACAAGGGCTGAATAATTTTTTATCAGTATTAAGTTGTTGATGTACCTCCAAACCCATCTTAAGACCTAGTTTTTCATAATCCATTAAATCACCATCATTTAATCTATTTACACATAATCTAAGAATCTTTTTTGTTTTGAGAGTTTTTTGGATTTACAATTTTTCTCTAAGGACTTCCTGTTTTGACCAGTTTATAAACTATTGATATTATTTTATTTAGAGATAACATATTAAATTAAAAAGTATTTTTGGGATGTTTTTTGTCGGATTTCTCCTTTAAGGTTGGTTTGCATTATCCTTTTAACCTCTGGGAGATCATTGGTCTGACCTAGGACCCATACCAGTTTAACATATGCAGTTTCCGGGAGCATGTCCAGTGCAGAGATCACCCCTGCTTCCACCAGTTTTCGGCCGGTGCTGTAAACGTTCATATTCACCCTCCCATATAGACATTGGGAGGTCATTACCACCGGGATTCCCTCATCTCGAGCCCGATGGATGGTTGGTATCAGTTCTTCTGGACAGTGCCCTAATCCAGTTCCTTCTAATACCAATCCCTTAAATCCCTGGTCAATATGATAGTCAATTATTTCAGCTTTAATACCAGGATAACTCTTTATAAATGCCACATTTTCCTCTAAATTATCATTAAGCGCGACTTCTCCTTCATTTCTCCTATTATACTCGGCAGTTTTATCCAGAATTTCTAGATGGCCGTTTAAAATCTGGGCCAATGGTTCTGTGTTTATGCTGCGGAAGGTATCTCGGCGTGAGGTGTGCATTTTCCTCACCTTGGTACCGCGGTGCAGATGGCTGTAAGAATCATTCATGGTGGCGTGCATGCATACCAGCACTTCTGCAATGTCTGATTTTGCGGCTGTAACTGAACTCATGAGGTTTAAATAAGCATCGGAAGAGGGACGATCGGAACTTCTCTGAGCACCGGTTATTATCACCGGAACTGGTGTATCCAGGATGAAACTTAATGCTGCGGATGTGTAGTGCATGGTGTCTGTCCCATGTGCTATCACCACACCATCTGCTCCGTTGTTTATCTCATCAGCTACAGAACGTGCGGATTTAGACCAGTAATCTGGTTTCATGTTCTCGCTTAAGATGTTAAGTATGGCCTTTCCTCTGATATTGGCCTGCTCCACCAGTTCTGGATTGGCCCTGAGAAGATCATCAGCAGTAAATGCAGGGTGAACAGCCCCTGTCTTATAATCTATTATTGAAGCAACCGTTCCTCCTGTGGATATTATAGATATGTCCATTTTTTCCGGGTTTTTTTCCACATCAAGTGGTGGTAGCTCAATTTTAGGTTTCTCTCCCTTTTTAATAAGCTCAAGCTGTGCATCTGTTATGTCCACCCCTATGTTATACCCATTCTCCAGCTTAAGCACCATATGTTTATCATCAGCTCCTTCAGCTCTATTTAATACCATTCCCTTATATTTTACGTCCTTTTTAGTTATTAAAATAACATCACCGATGGATAAACCGCATGATTCTAATACTTCTTTACATATTCCTTCATAATTCATTTAATCCCTCTATACGCCATTAAAATCTTATAATCCCATTTTTAATTGACTGGAAAACTTAATTTATCTTTTTTTATATAAAATTGTTTAAATCTCTCTTAAATAGTTATAATCTCTCCGAAGTCACCAAATTAACTGATTTCTTAAATTAAAAATAATCTTTTAAAACAGGTTTAAAGCTTTTTATTTGGATTTTTAATTTTATTTGAAGTGATAATAACCATAAAAGAAAAACTTGTTTAATATTAATCTTTCCAAACTAAATCCAGTCCTACAGGAGCGTGATCAGAGCCCATCACATCATATAATATGTATGAGGATTTCACATGGTCCATAAATTCCCTGTTTACGAAGAAGTAATCCAATCTCCATCCCACATTTCTTTCTCTGGCCCTGGTACGATAGCTCCACCAGGTATATTGATCTGGTTTCTGATTAAATTCACGGAAGGTATCTACATAGCCATGGCTTAAAAATTTATCTATCCACGCTCTTTCCTCCAGAAGGAAGCCTGAAATCTTTTCATTCTGCTTGGGACGGGCTAAATCTATTTCTTTATGAGCGGTGTTCACATCTCCACATACCACTATATTTTTACCTTCCTCTTTGAGTTCATCTGCATATTCCAGGAAGGAATCGTAGAAATCCATCTTGTATTGCAGTCTTTCCGGGGACATTTTTCCATTGGGAAAGTATACGTTAAACAGGACAAAATCACCATAATCTGCGATGATGGTGCGCCCTTCCAGATCGAATTTATCTATTCCAAATCCGTTTTTCACTTTATATGGCTTTATTTTGGTATATAATGCCACTCCACTGTATCCTTTTCTTTCTGCCTCAGAGAAATAAGTCTGATAACCTTCAATTCTCCGGATATCTGGTGGAAATTGTTTACGCACTGCTTTTGTCTCCTGTAAGCATAATATGTCCGGTTTCTCATTTGTAAACCATTCTCGAAAGCCCTTCTTATGCACTGCCCTTATTCCGTTGACATTCCAGGATAAAATCCTGATTTTCCTCATGGTTTCATTCCTCAGGTGATTAAATTTAAATAAATTACTATTTGTAGATGCAATATTAAATAACCTCTTAAATGTACATCAAATATCCTTCAGAATTTCATATTTATTTAAAAAGAAATTAGTTTATTTTGATGAAATGAGAATGGAATTAATGATTTAATTTACAGAGGTATCGTTTAACATAATTTATCAAATATTAATATTACATGTATCTCAAACTATATTTAGTAATATTATAGGTAAATTATACCCACCTCTTAACTTTTTTTCGGAAATTTTTATTATTTATAGTTTTAAACTATATTTCCCACCAAAAATTTTATTATACTCTAATTATAGAAATAAATAACAGAGAAAATTGTGAAAATACCGCTCCTAGATCAGGTTAGGTGATAATCTTAAAGATAACCGTGAATTCAGTAATTTTACTTATATGTGATCTTATATGAAAGAAAGTAACA
>MVQZ01000226.1 GCA_002067565.1 Methanobacterium sp. PtaU1.Bin242
GGCGTAAACTATCTAAAACAATTGGTAATTATGTAGAAGTACATAAAAAGGGAGGACCTGTTTACGGTGAGGCTGTTGGAATAAATAAAGACGGTAAACTTATTTTAGAACTTGATGATGGCACGCTTAGAAAAATTATATCCGGAGAATGCGTACATACTAAAAAAGAATCATGATCCCTATCCTAATTAAATTCACCTAATTATTTTGGATTAGGGAATTGTTAGGATAAATATATTATAAAAAAATATTTACTTTTTTTATATACCTAATCTAAATAAATTAAATAATCCCATATAGATTGAAAATTATTATAATTTGAAATAATAAAGGGCATCCTATGGCAAAAAGATATTACATCACAATAATTGTAATTCTTATTAGCATAGGTATTATTGCCAGTTCATTTGGAAACTACCCAATCAAACCAGTGAAATCCGCCAACAACACCCTTATCAATTCTTCAGATAGGGTTATGGTCATTGCAACTCACCCTGATGATGAAGCAATCGGCTGTGCTGGAGTTATGCGCTATTGCACTGAAAACCATATTCCCCTAAAAATCGTAGTTATAACTGATGGTTATCTGAGTGCTTCGCCTGTTAAAAGGCATGATGAAAGTGTGAATGCCATGAAAATCCTGGGTGTTGATCAAAGCGATATAATATTCTTGGGATATCCTGATGGAACTTTACCCAGCCTTTTAACCAGAAATTGGAATTATAGCAGACCATATCGTGTCAATGGAACAACAAATAACAGTAATTACACCTACTCATATCAGGAAAACGCCACCTATTGTGGAGCTAATCTGGCGGGGAATTTAGATGAAATTATAACCAAATTTAATCCCACAGTCATCTTCTACCCTGATTCTGAAGATGAACAGATCGATCACTGGGCAACCAACGCCTTCGTAGAATATATAACAGCCCAAACTAATTATAACGGATCCAAATATACATATATCGTTCATGACCCGCCTAGCTGGCCATCACCACGGACTTATAACCCTGAAACTTATTTACTACCACCTAACGAACTAAGTGCAATAGATTATAAATGGGTTTTATTTCCCCTTGACAGATACCAGGAGAGACTTAAGGAAGCCGCGATTAATACCTATACTTCCCAGGTAAATTCTGATTCTTATATACAGTCTTTTATCAGGAAAAATGAAATATTTGGCATCAACCCCCAAATTATAACTATTTACTCCCCTGAAATACTAAACTATTTTTCCAGTTCTGATTATCCGGTGAATGTAGTAAAAGAGCCCAAAAAAAATGTCAGAGGTAAAGGATCCATTAGATCCAGAGAAATTATAGCAGCAGGCTTCCAGATGGATAATGATAACGCCTGGATATCATTGAGAACCAAACAGAATATTTCCCCCACTTCGACCTATGAAATTCATATTCTAGCTTTAAACAGCCAAAATTTGGAAAGAATTGATATAAAAATTCATAACGGAACCGCAAATTACGATATATACAGTGATAATAGTTTTCACAGTGGTAATCCTAAATTGCAAATCCGGGAGGATGGTTTAATCGTACAAATACCATCATCTGCTCTGGATAATGTTAACTCCTTTTTGATGAGTGCTGATGTATTAAGCGGTACAGTCCTAATAGACTGGACTGGATGGCGTGAAATAGAGATTGAAAGATAATAAAAGATATTTTGAATAAATATAAATTATCTAGAAATATGTAATTTAGAGAAAAAATTTAAAAAATCTTTATTAAATCAGTTTGGAAATGTATTTAAAGTTAGATATATTCTAAAACTTCATTTATAATATTTAACTATCATTTATAATATTTAACTAATTTTAAGGCTAAGAAACTTTTATAACAGCCCTATCCCCCAGTTTTCCTTCTATATTAAACTTTCGACTGGTGATTTTCTCTGCTGCATAAATATTGGTTAGGGCATGTTTGGTTAGTTTTGCAGTCTCAGCCAGCGAATCACCTGATAAAACCATATAAGGTATGATTTGATCAACCATATATTTATCTAAAGCTGCCTTTTGAGATATATGATATAATAATTCTTCTGCAGCTTCCTGCCCTACCAATTCTGCTCTTTTACCCGGTTCTCCTATGGAACTTCCCCCTACTCGACTTATACCTTCCGTCCACAGAATAATTCCAGAACCAGACCCTAAACCCTGATTTGAGTGTTGGACCTCAATATCAGTCTCAAAACCTTTTTTTGACAGTAAATTTTCTGCAGTTTTAGCCTGTCTTACCGCCACATGTTCAGGAAGCTTTACTGCGTGAGATACACCTTTAATCATATCTACTTTAAGATGGGAAAAGTTAAATGGCTTTAATTTCTTAATCGGGAAAATCTTCATCTTGATTATACCCCCACCCCGGGGATAATGTCCTCTTTGAATTAATTTCATCCTAGCTTTATAACCAATGGATGAAAGCAGTGGTAATGTTATATTTTGAAGGTAATCTGCAGAAGGAGACCATCGCACATCGGTACCACCTATGAGGGTAATTTTTACCGGTGCATCTGCAAATGCAGCAGGGATCATGAAGCATTGCAAAACCAGAGTTATACTTCCAGCCGTACCTATATCCACTTTATATTCACCAGCAATAAGATCTTGAGGTGTGAGGGAAATCTCAGTAGACCCAATACATACACCCTTACAAGAAGCCCGGCTGAGATGTGCCACTACATTTAATGCATTTAAATGCTGTGGCATAAGCCCTTTTCTAGGCCTTTTTGCGCGAATATTAGTCACATGAATAGCATTACCAGTTAAAGCTGATAGAGCTGCTGATATTCGCAGAAGCGCACCCCCTCCTTCACCATAGGATCCATCGATTTCAATCATAGCCGTTAACCATTTTTTTTTTGGATGAAAAAGAAATTATTAAAAATAACTTAAAATTAATGAAAATTCGATGTTTTTATTTTATTTTAATCAAAAAATGTTACTTAACTTTAAATACTAATTTAATCTGTAAATCAGAGAAATTTAGTTAAATAAGATTTTTTTACATTCATATTCATCACCTATGACTTCCTGAAGTTTAAAGAAAGCATTATTAAATGCCTGAATAATGTAGTCTGTTTCCAGCCGTTGTGCATCCTTAGAAGCCATATCCAGGCGGATGGTAGGTGAAGCTCCAGGCATTCCCACCGCAGGTATGGTTATTATATTATGATCCCTTAAAAATATCATGGCCAAAACATTAGCCACCTCCATGGGAGTTAAAGAAGTCTTAACACCAGAATAATGTAGTATTTTCATTATATCATCTGGTAGAAGCATGATTCCTGTTGGAGTTTCTTTGATTTCTTTTAGATCTGCTACTAAGGCTTGATATACTTCTTTTTTTTGCTCCTTTGCCTTGAGTATTAGTTCGGGGTTGAAATTTTCCAAAGCCCTTACCATACCTGCAATTAAAGGTGGCTGTGCCTCCAGACCGAATTGATGGGCTTTTGATTTCACCAGATCTACCAGTTCCCTTCTTCCTGACATTAAACCACCCCGCGGACCATCCATAAGCTTATCAGTGCTAGTTATGACCAGATCCGCCCCCATATCCATTGCCCGGGGTTGTTTATATACTATGGTTCGTAATCTGGCTCCAGAGGCATCATCAACTAAAACAGGCACATTTTTTGCCTTTGAAATTTCTATTATCCTTAAAAAATCTTCTCTTTTTAGCACCTGATGATCCATGGTTGATCCGGTTATAACCACCAGACCAGTTTCATCCCTCACCTTAAAATTATTTAAATCATCAAATTCATGGTAATTAGCACCTATAAGCTCTGTACTTCGTGGAATAGATGGGTGAGATGGAAATTGGGGAAGATAGTGCACCACATCATCATCTGGTTTTACCAGTGCCAGTATTGAAGCAAGAATTCCGGAGCTGGTTCGGTTAAGAGCCAGTATTTTCTCTCCGCCGAGGTGTTTTTTTCCCAAGGGCAGTATCTTTTCTTCAAAAATAGCTGGTCCGGCATAGGTTTCCAGAAGATCTATGTCCTCATTTTTTATGGGAAATCCTCCTGAAAGACCAGTAAGATCATAAAGGTGGGATCTATCCCTATCTTTAATTTTAATGTTTATTATTTTAAGGGC
>MVQZ01000227.1 GCA_002067565.1 Methanobacterium sp. PtaU1.Bin242
ATTATCATAGGCATAGATCCAGCCAAGTTATACCTCAGTGAGATGGAGATCACGTCAGGTTCGGCATTTTCTTCTGAAGATGCAAAAGAATTGGTAATGGGTAAAGTTGCCGCTGAAAATCTGAATAAAACCGTTGGAGATAGCTTAACCCTGAACAACACAGATTACAAAATTGTGGGAATCTATCAAACCGGCAACCTCCAGCAGGACGGTGGAGTTTTCATGTCCCTGGACAATGCCCAGGAAATTCAAGGCGAAGAAGGTAAGGTAACCATGATCTACGTGAAGATAGAAAAGGACGCCAACGTGGAACAGATCACCCAATCCATTGAAGACAAATACGGAAACGATCTAACCACTGTAGCATCACTGGAAGACCTGCAAAGCGTTGATCAGGGTTTAAGTGTAATAGATACTGCTTCATGGGCCATATCACTCCTGGCCATCGTTATCGGTGGGGTGGGTGTTATAAATACCATGATCATGTCAGTTTATGAGCGTACCAGGGAAATAGGTGTTTTAAAGGCTGTTGGATGGAAAAATAGGAGGATTTTATCCATGATACTGGGTGAATCCGTCGTACTGACTCTTTTTGCAGGTGTGGTAGGTATAGTCATGGGTGTAGTAGCCATCCAGGTGATTCTGGCCATGGGAATGAGTGGGATAATCGAACCCGTTTACTCCCTGGACGTATTCCTCAGAGGTTTCCTGGTAGCCCTTATAGTGGGATTGGTTGGAGGTTTCTACCCAGCGTACCGGGCCAGTAATTTACCACCAACGGAGGCGCTGCGCTATGAATGAGGAAAATATCGTGGAGATTAAAGATCTTAGAAAGAGCTTTGACAAGGGTAAAGTAACCGCTTTAAACGGTATAGATCTGGAGATAAAGAAGGGAGAATTCGTTTCCATAACCGGACCATCAGGATCAGGAAAATCAACGCTCCTTAATATGATAGGGGCTCTTGATCGGTCTGATGAAGGTTCTGTCCATGTGGCAGGCTACGATCTAACCAGGAAGAATGATCTAAGTGAGTTCCGTTCCCAGGAGATTGGTTTCATATTCCAGCTCCATAATCTGATACCCAACCTAAGTGTGTTGGAGAACGTGGAGATACCCCTTTTTGAAAGGAATTTATCAGGCAAAGAGATGCGTGAAAGGGCTTTGAAGCTCCTGGAATATATGGGTCTTTCAGATAAAGTTAACCGGAAACCCACCGAACTATCCGGTGGTGAAAGGCAGAGGGTAGCTATTGCCAGAGCCCTGGCCAATGAACCCTCCATCATCCTGGCCGATGAACCCACCGGGTCACTGGATTCTAAAAACGGGCAACTGATCCTGGAGCATCTTAAGGAGTTGCATGAAAAGGAGAAAGTCACCCTGATCATGGTCACCCATGACATGAACGTGGCTTCCCTGGCCAACCGGACCATTGAGGTTTTAGATGGACGTATCAAAACATGATGGAAGATTAATTTTTAAGGATAAGGGAAACAGGTAGCAGATGGAGATGGGGATGGATATTGGAGTGGGATGGATATGGAAATGGACTTTTGGATGGAATACTGCAATTTCTACTCTTTAATGGTAAAAATTGGTTTCCCTTGGACTTAATCACCTTTCCTTTTTTATCAAATTTTTATCACTGATTAATCTAATTTTGGAGTTTATTAGGGTTAATCTATTTTAGACAATTAAAAAATTAGGAAATATAAGAAAATGAATTCAATAATAAACTACGATCCTGTTCTTCTAGCTCTTTTAGCCACTCTATTCACCTGGCTTATGACGGCTTTAGGTGCATCTGTTGTATTTTTTGTTCGCAGCGTCGATAGGAGAGTTTTAAATTTGTCCCTTGGATTTGCTGCGGGAATCATGATAGCTGCCAGTTTCTGGTCTTTACTTGCCCCGGCCATTGAAATGTCCGCGGTTCAGGGTTCCCTTGAATGGTTGCCCCCAACTGTGGGTTTTTTATTGGGTGGCCTGTTTTTAGCCGTAGTTGATAGGGTGCTCCCCCATGTTCATCCCGGTTGCGCCTTAGATGAGGCGGAAGGTATTAAAACAACCTGGCATAAGAACAGGTTACTGGTACTGGCCGTAACCTTACACAACATCCCAGAAGGCCTGGCGGTTGGTGTTGTTTTCGGTGCATTAGCTTCAGGTGCAGCTTACAGCTCATTAACTGCCGCGATAGCCCTGGCTATTGGTATTGGAATCCAAAACCTTCCAGAAGGCGCTGCCATATCCATGCCCCTTAGAGGCGAAGGCTTATCCCGAATGAAAAGTTTCATGTACGGCCAGTTATCAGGCATTGTAGAGCCTGTTGCTGGAGTCGCAGGTGCCCTACTGGTAACCCTTTTTACACCCATACTTCCCTATGCATTGAGTTTTGCTGCCGGTGCCATGATATTCGTGGTTATTGAGGATATAATTCCAGAATGTCAGAGAGAGGGCAATGTTGATCTGGCCACAGTTGCAGCCATGGTCGGTTTTGTTATAATGATGATACTGGATGTTGCTTTAGGGTAGTTCTATTAGGGTAATTCGTTCTTTAATTTATTATCGGGTGATAAATTACCATATTTATTACTTTAAAGTCTAAATATCAGGTGAAAGTAATAATAAAAATAAAATAGAAAGTATTATATATAATTAGACGTAGACGTCTAATTATATTTAGAAACAGGATATGATATTCTAAAAAATGAGTTCTGAAGGAGAGTTTAAATGACTGAAGAGATTTCAAAACGAGTTAATCGAAGTTGGACTACTAGAGATATTATGGTAACAGCTATTATATCCATAGCTTTAGGTGTGCTTTATATTCCCTTATCCTATGCAATTGGATTATTGTATACAGTTCCATTATTATATCCATTTGTAGTTGGTATTTATTACTTCCCGATTATTATGGTAGCTTATCTTATACGTAAACCTGGAGTAGCTATATTTTCCTCTATGGTGATTCATCTTGTGACTATACCTTTCACTCCGTGGGGAATCACGATGTTAATGTCTGGATTTTTCATCGGATTACCAATTGAAGCTGTTTTTCTAGCTGGACGTTACAAAAACTTTAAATTATGGTATTTAGTGATAGTAGGGGCCATTACTGGTTTAGTTAATGCAACAATATCCTATGTAATGATGGGATTTGCAAATATTTCTCCCTCACTCCAAATAGTTTATGTAATTGGATATATGATAAGTGGAGCCGTGCTTGGAGGATTACTAGCAAAATTCATAGGTGATGCCGTATTTAAAACAGGTATTATCTCAAATGTTTCTGATGAAACCTAAAGTATTGGAATATAGGTATAATCATGAAACAGAGATAATTTTTTTATCCTTTTTTATTTTATAAAAATCATGACTCTTATAAAGGATTATGAGATATTAAAATATTTTTAAAGGTGAATAATTGATTGAAGTTAACAATTTAAGTTTTAAATACGAGAGGGATTCTCATCATTGTCTGAAGGGAATTGATCTCCAAATTGGGGAGGGAGAAGTTATCCTGGTTCTGGGCCCTTCAGGATCTGGTAAAAGTACATTGGCTTTGACTCTTAATGGACTTATTCCCAATTCATTTCCGGGTGAAATTAGTGGAAAGGTTCATGTTTGTGGTATGGAAAGCTTTAAAACACCGGTTTATGAACTTACTCAAAAAGTAGGCATAGTTTTTCAGGATCCTGAAGCTCAGTTTGTCAGCATGAACGTAGAAGACGAAATAGTTTTTGGCCTGGAAAATCTCTGTTATCCCCCAGAAGAAATGGAAGAGAGATTAGTGGAAGCACTTTCAAAGGTAGATATGCTTGATTATCGTTACAGAGATGTTTACAGTCTTTCAGGGGGAGAGAAACAGAAGATACTCCTGGCGGCACTTATGGCCATACGCCCATCAGTTTTAATTTTTGATGAACCCACAGCCAACCTGGATCCTGTGGGGACACTGGAGTTTTTTGAAACCGTTAAATCACTTAAAGAAACAGATAAACATACTATCATCCTCATAGAACATAAACTTGATGATCTGATACATTTAATCGATCGTGTAATAGTGATTGATAAAGAAGGGGTTAAATTACTGGAAGGAACACCTCTTGAAGTTTTCAGTGAACATACCGATCTGTTGATTCAGAAAGGAATATGGATGCCTCAAACCGCATTGCTGGCTAATAAATTCAAGGAAAACAATATTAAACCCCATAAAATTCCTCTAAGTATAGAAGAAGCATGTGATTACCTTAAATATCTTAAACCCAGCTTTAATAATTTAGAAAATAACCATTCCTCAGTCGAATCAACTGATTCTACAAACCCTGTTCTTGAAATACGGAACCTATCATTCGCCTATAATAAATGTAAGGTTATAGAAGATGTCAATTTAAAAGTGGATAAAGGTGACTTTTTAGCAATCGTAGGGGCTAATGGGGCTGGGAAAACTACTTTAGCTAAACATATGGTGGATATCATCCATCCCCCACAAAACACGGTTTTCTTGGAAGGAAAAGATATTTCAGATATTTCTACCAAGCACATGAGTCATAAAATAGGCTATGTTTTCCAGAATCCAGAACATCAGTTCATTAAGAACACGGTGGAAGAACAGTTAACCTTTGGACTCAAATTAAGAGGTTTTTCAGATGATGAAATTAAAGACTGGTTGGATTCCACACTGGAACGTTTCAGGATCAAATCATACGTTAAAATGAGTCCTTATATGCTTAGTCATGGTCAAAAACGTTTATTGAGTGTGGCAACCATGCTAACTTTGGGACAGGATATTTTAATACTGGATGAACCCACTTTTGGTCAGGATCTTAAGAGTTCCAGTGAACTCTTAACCTTCTTAAACTCTCTAAACCAGGAAGGTAAAACAATCATCATGATCACTCATGATATGAGCTTGGTGGCCAGACACGCCCGAAATGTGATGGTGATGGCTGATGGAAAAGCCATTTTCTTTGGATCAACACATAAACTCTTTAAAAATGAGGAAATACTTCAACGAGCCCGTTTAACCCCTCCACCTTTGTTTGAATTATCTGGTTGTCTATCAAAATATAATAAAAACTGGAAAGGATTATCCACTCCCGAAGAGTTTATTTATGCTCTTAAAACGAAGTGATTTCTATGAAATTTTTTTATTATGACAATAATTCATTTCTAAATAAACTTAATCCCATAAGCAAAATCATTGCTCCTATTCCATTATTTATTCTCCTTTGTATGGTGAATGATTTTTGGACTCCCCTTGCGTTTATTGCATTAACGGTTTTCATAATTCTTGTACTTGGGAAAATTCCATTAACCAATTTTTTGAAGATCTCAGCCCCGGTTCTAATTTTTTCCCTTTCCATCCTAATTTTATTTCTGGTCGCGGCTCGAAACGAATTAACAGCCGGTTCTCCAGTGTTGTTTACTATTGGAGCTTTCAATATTTATCAGATCAGCCTTTACGCTGGTTTGACAATGGCCCTTAGAATTTATGCTTTGTTGATCCTAGCGTTGCCCTTCAGCTTTACTACTGAGCCAAGTAATTTCATCCGGTCCATAATACAAAACCTGAGACTCCCCTATAAATTCAGTTATGGAGTTATGGTGGCTTTCAGATTTTTACCCATGATGGAGACCGAGTTTAACGTTGTCAGATCGGCGCATAAAGTGATGGGGATAGCAGATGAAAGTGGAGTTCGATCTTACTTTGAAAAGACAAAAAGATACAGTGTCCCACTCCTTGTAAATGCCATAAGAATTGGAGAAAGGACGGCTTTATCAATGGATGGACGGGCATTCGGTGCATTCAAAGAACGAACGTTCTACAAGAAAATTGAATTCAAAAGGGTAGACTGGTTATATATGTTATCTTTCTGGTCCATAAGTGTCATAATACTCTTGATACTCTACTTAACAGGATTGATGGGGGAACTAGGATTTTACTTTAAGGGTATTGGTTGAAAACAAAAGTATATAAAATAAATCTAGATTTAGGTAGCATAAAAGTTCGTGTTTTTTAATGTTCAATTTTATGAACAGATGAATAAAAGAATCCCGACGCGAACGTCGAAATATAATCGGAAAATCAGGTGGGATTATGTTGTTTTAGGAGGTAAATATGGCTTTTATTATCAAAAAGGTTATTTTATGGTCTTAAATGCTGTAAAACATGATAAAAATGTACAAATTAGGTTTAAATGTTATTTAGTAATAGAAAAAAATTTGATAATGATAGAGGTGCTTAAATGGAAAAAAATGAAGAAAATAATGGTAAAATGAGTTTTAGTGGAATACCACGCCTTTTAGAGATTGCTGGTGTAAAAAAAATTCTGATTATTGCATCATCTGTTTATTCTGTGATAAGTGAGATATTTGCACTCGTAATATTTCTGGTAATCTATTTGGTAACCGTGGACTTACTCAGCCCACCTATTGAATGGAGCCAAATATGGACCTATATATGGATAGCGGTGATAGCTCTGGCGGGTAGATTGATCCTTAAATATATTTCCGGAATTTTATCACACATAGCCGCATTTAACATACTGTATGAGTTGAGGGTGAGTATTTCAGAGCATTTAGGCAGTTTGAATATGGGTTATTTCACTTACCACAACACGGGATACTTAAAAAAGATCCTTAATGAAGATGTGGAGCGAATTGAACTATTTGTAGCACACCACATCCCTGATCTAGCCAGTGGAATCGCAATCCCTGTGATAACAATCATAATTTTATTCTTCTTTGATTGGCGCTTGTCACTTGCTACACTGGTACCAGTACCACTAGCATTTTTTGCTTGGAGTTTCGCCTTTTCCAAGAACAAAACTGAAATGAACAGATACCATCGGGCAATGGAAAATATGAACAGTACAATAATAGAATATGTTCGTGGAATGCCAGTGATAAAAATATTCAATCAGACTGTACAGTCATTTACACGATTCAAAAGCACTGTTTACTCTTTCCGTGATTTTTGCAATAATTGGACTGACAGATCTATTGGTCCATGGGCGGTTTTTTTCGCGCTTTTAGGCGCGCCATTACTCTTCATTTTACCGGTGGGTATTTGGTTATATTTGGGGGGACAACTCCAACTTCCCGTTTTCATACTGTTTCTTATTGTAGGATTGGCGTATATGAAACCAATCTACAAACTGATTTTCGTAAGCGGACTTTTAGCCCAGATTACTGAGGGTGTAGGCCGTATAGATGCAATTTTAGAGCAAAAAGGTTTACCTGAACCTCAAAACCCAGGAATACCTAAGGATTATTCCATAGAATTCCAGGATGTGGATTTTGCCTATGATGAACATCAGGTACTGCACAATGTGGACTTTAAAATCGATGAAGGTAAAACTTTTGCACTGGTGGGACCATCAGGATCAGGTAAAACCACCATTGCAAATTTAACCGCCAGATTATGGGATATAAATAAAGGAAAAATACTCATTGGTGGTGTGGACATTAAAAATATTCCATTAAACTATTTAATGGATAAAATTGCCCTAGTTTTTCAGGACGTATTCATCTTCAGCGATACCGTAATGGAAAACATAAAAATGGGCCGTGAAGACGTAACAGAAGAAGAAATAATAGCTGTTTCTAAAGCAGCAAATATACACGACTTCATCACAGAGGAACTACCAGATGGTTATCAAACCCTGATTGGAGAATCTGGAGTTCACCTCAGCGGAGGGGAAAAACAAAGAATATCTCTTGCACGGGCTATGCTCAAGAATGCCCCTATTGTGATCCTGGATGAGGCTACAGCCTTTGCCGATCCAGAAAATGAAGTGAAAATTCAGGAAGCGTTCAGTAAACTACTGAAAAATAGGACTGTTCTAATTATTGCCCACCGTCTTTTCACCATTACTGATTCAGATGAGATAATGGTCTTAGATGAGGGGCAAATTGTGGAAAGGGGGACACATGAGGAACTCATAGAAAACAGGAAACTTTACTGGGAAATGTGGGGATCCCATAATTCAGCCAGGAAGTGGACATTTAAATCAACAGGAGGTGATGTTGGTGTTTAATTCAATTAAAGTTATTACTGCTGGCGAAAAAAGTAAATTGTACCGGGAAATTGGATGGAATATTCTCCAAAATCTGTTTAAAGGAGCACCCTATGGAATTCTTTTTATGGTTCTACTGGAACTTTTTGCACCTATCGTCTACCAAAAACCTATAAACATAGAATTCTTAACCCTAGCTATCGTTGGTCTTTTCATAACCCTACTACTTCAGGTATTTGTGGGGAAAAAAGCGTATAAATATTCATATACGTTGGCTTATTCCCTGTCTGCTGAAGCTCGTCTGAAACTGGGTGAACATCTGAGAAAACTTCCTTTGAGTTTCTTTAAAAGACGTGACCCTGGTGATGTGGCTGCGTTACTGTTACAGGATATGGGGCTGGTGGAAAATGTATTCAGCCATCTGTTTCCTGATGTGATTGGGTCTATTGTTATGGCTGTGATTCTAGGTTCTGTTCTTTTAATTGCCGACTGGAGATTGGGAGCCATAGCCATAATTTTTGTGATATTAGCTTTGATCTTTCTGTATCTTTTCCTGAAGTTGGTTAATTATTTCGGAGAAAAACAACTTAAATCAAGGAATGAGGCTGTTTCAAGGATGATGGAGTATCTTTTAGGGATAAAAGTTCTCAAAGCCTACAATCAAACTGGAAACAGATTCCAACGTATGGAAAAATCGTTTAGTAAACTGAAAAAAGACAGCATAAAACTGGAAGGGATCCCTGTCCCACTGCTTATGGTGTATTTTGCTTTCTTAGAGATTGGTTTCCTGGCGCTCCTAATTTTTGGAGTTCAATTCATGGAAAACGGAACCCTAAGCATTCCAATATTCCTCCTGTTTTTGATAATAGGATATGGGTTCTATGAACCCTTAAAACTTTTAAGTGTATCCATTGGTGAGATGAGGTACATGAATATGGCTGCTGATCGTGTGGTGGAGACTTTAAGGGCTAAAATTCTGCCTGAACCCTCACAGGATAGTAAAATTGACCGTTACGATATTGAATTTGAAGATGTCACCTTCAAGTATCAAGATGTAGACGTGATAAAGGCTGTTAGCTTCCATATCCCGGAGAGAAGCATCACCGCACTGGTGGGACCATCAGGCTCAGGTAAAACCACCATAACCAGTTTAATTGCACGTTTCTGGGATGTGGGATCTGGCCAGATTAAGATTGGTGGACAAAATATCAAGGATCTGAAGAATGAACATATTTTAAGCTGTATGAGCATGGTCTTTCAGGATGTGTATCTTTTCAATGATACCATATACAATAACATCAAGATTGGCAATCCCAATGCTACCAAAGATGATGTTTTTGAGGTGGCAATGCAGCAGGCCAACTGCCATGAGTTCATCCAGAAATTACCTGATGGTTATGATACAATGGTTGGTGAAGGTGGATCCACACTATCTGGAGGTGAAAAACAA
>MVQZ01000228.1 GCA_002067565.1 Methanobacterium sp. PtaU1.Bin242
TCCTAATAGGGGATTTTTCTCCTCAGGTTCTATGTTCCCACACTTTAAGTGTTTTAACTCGTCGGTGGGAATATCGAAGGTGCGGAAGAAGACAGATTTGGGATAAAATGCATCTGCAATCTTGCGAACACCCTCAGTCAATATATCAGTTAATTTTCCCTCATCTAAAAGCATTTGGGGGTGTTTACCTGTGCGTATAATCATATTTTCGATTCGCACCGACCCTACACCATCGGCAAATGGTGCAACCCGGTAAGCTATCTCGGGAATGTTAAGATTAACCTTTATCCTGGTTGCAGGATTGTGGATCTCCAGAGATTCTATTTTCTCCTCCAGCTCCATAAAACCCTTATATATATTGCCAGTTTTACCGTCTACAGTCACAATTTCATTTTTTTCAATTACATGGGTGGCGATTCCTGTTCCCACCACACAGGGGACTCCGAATTCCCTTAAAACGATGGCAACATGGCTGGTGATGCCGCCGTAATCTGTAATTACTCCGCCAGCTTTTTGCAGGTGGGATAGCATATCTCGGGATGCTTTGGAGACCACTACTATTTCTCCCCCTTTAAGTTTAAGGAGATCTTGCAGGGTTTCAATCTTTTTAACCTTTCCCACACCAATATAGGGGTTTGTGCCGATTCCTTTCACAATTATCATGCTGATTATATTCTATTTTTTATTATAGAAATAATTTCAGTAAATATCTTTAAAAAAAATAGTTACCTAAGAGAATAGAACTCCTGCAGAACTGGTATCGGCATGTTCTGGTAGGAAAGGACGCTGTTTTTAGTGATATATATAATTTTTGAGAATAATGAAAATTTATTTATCTTCAATTCCAGGACATATTATTGGATTCTCTTAATTCATTTCATATCCATCTTAGATCATACTTTATATTACTAATTTTAAATCATCTTAGATCATACTTTATATTACTAATTTTAATCCATCTTAGATCATACTTTATACTACTAATTTTAAATACATCTTAATTCAAAGGATAAAGATCATGGGAATATCACAGAGCATACGATGTAAAACCGCTGAAACAGCGGGTAAGTTATCTAAGTATCTAACAAAATTGGGAAGTGGTATGGGTAAGAGCTTTCCGGGTTATATCTATCTCAGGATAGGTAAAAGAGAATGTGTAAAGGATCTCTCCAGAAATCTTAAGATTGGCTCGGTAATTATCACCGGCACCAATGGAAAAACCACCACCACCAAGATCACAGCACTACTACTGGCTAAGGATACCAGCATAACCTATAACTATGAAAGCAACACCATAAATGCCATTGTAACCGGTCTTTTAACTGGTAATGTGGAGTTGGGAATATTTGAGTATGGTATTAGGGATGTAAAAAACGCCATTCCCGACACGGTAAGTAAGATGGTGGATCCGGTGGGGGTGGTTTATACCAATGTTTCACGGGAACATTCTCAGGTTTCCGGAAGAAAAAATCCCTTTGAAGATTATTTAAGGGCGAAACAATTACTCTCAACTCCTATGAAAAGGGGAATAGTTATCTGCAATGCAGATGACCCTAGAACAACCTATATTGGTAAAATTAAGGAAAATGACACCTTGGTGACCTATTATGGTTTGGATATTGAGTTGGAGGATAAAACACCATTAACTGGTGATGTTTTCTGTCCTATGTGTAAGGAAAATCTGGTTTACTCCAAGAGATACTTGAATCACAGGGGAATCTACCGGTGTAGCTGTGGATTTTCCCGTCCAGAACCAGACCTTAAACTTACCCAGTTGTCTTCGGGAGAAGATCGGTGGCAGGTGAATGTGGAGGGTGAAATTTTCAATTACCCCACAGATCAAAAAATTTCCCTGGATTTTAAGGTGGAAATACCTGCCTTTGGCGTTCATAATCTTTATAATCTACTCTGTGCCGTGGCTACCTACGCATCCTTCACCCCTCACCCGGAGAACATACAAAAAACAGTTAGGGAAGCATGTGATGAGATAGATCTCTCTATTTTACCTCCGGGTCGTTTTGAAATATTCAATGTTAAAGACAAGTTAATGGAGAATAAACTGGTGGGTATGGGCCAGGGAGATAATGGAGATGCACTTAAAGCCAACATCCAGTTTATGGAAACCTACGTGGGGAAGGATATCTCCAGTGACACAGCATTTATCTACAACACACCAGATGAAGGCGAAGACGAGATATTTGAGGATCATCTAAGCTCCATGATATCATTAAATCCCAGTATAGTGCATGTGGTACCGGGCAGAGAATCTGTGGAAGCCGCCCGGAACTACTATAACATCCTTAAGAAATCATTACCCGCAGATTTCTACCCATTATCCCATGAGGATATGGAGAAAAGAATAGATAAGATTCGAGAGCTTGTAGAGGAATCTCCCTTTAAATATATGATTGTATCAGGATGCGGACCTGAGCAGTACATGTGGGGTAATTTGAAATCAGGTTGCAAATCTCTCCAGGAAAGCAGCTAATTTTTTAAGCACACCAGATAATGGCCCTGATCTATCAGCCAGTTTCTTAAAGGCGTTTACATCACCTTTTTTAAGTCCGCCAATGACTACCAGCGTCCCCACATACAGGAAAGCTGCTAATATTACCACAAATAGGAAAATAACATATTTTTGAAGCCCAACAAATAGGTCCTGGGGGAATAATAATAGTAAAGCTCCCATAATCAGGGATGCGGCTATTATTCTACCATAATCTTTAAATGGAATCTTTACATC
>MVQZ01000229.1 GCA_002067565.1 Methanobacterium sp. PtaU1.Bin242
GGGTGTAGCCGTAGCAATATTTTATCTGGTTAAAATAATTAGAATGTCTTTTAATATGATGAGAAAGCCTGATGGAAGGCTACAGACCCTTAGATCTTTCTTTTATATGCATTCACCCATATTGGTATCTGCCATAATACTCATCGCCATGATCAGCACTCTTTTAGGTGCAATACATTTTGAAGATGGAAAAGTATCCATCGAACCTACATCCCGAAATCTGATAATCTGGGGTCCCAACCAGAACAACAAAAGTTTCGATCTACGGGGTCCTTATACTGTTGACAGTGCCTTGGAAAACGAAACTTCACTTCTAAGAATGCCCCAGGAGGCTATGGATTCCCTGGGACTTAGCTATGGGGATTCTATCTACATCAAAAACGAGAATTACACTCTCAATCAGACTCTTTCAGGCGAGGATACCATAATGCGTATTCCTGCTGATGCCAGAAGTTATCTGGGATTGAATGTTCGGGACGTGATCAGGGATAGTGATGTTAGAAACATCTTTAAAAATCTTTATGCAGTAAAGAATCTCCAAGTCCAGAATAACACCAACTTAACAGTCCAGGAAGGGGTTATCATAAAAACTGGTGCAGAGAACGCCAGAATAGTGAACATCTACCTAAATGATCAAAAAGTGGCCACTACTACGGGAATATTTAAAAACGGAACTTACAGTATCGATGTGAATGGAGTTATATATAAAAACATTTATTTTGACGATCAAAACCCACAAGCCGATTATTATTTATATGTGGGGCAGAATGTAATAAAAATAGAGATTGATGCTGAGGCAAAGTCAGACATGGCCTTTGTAACTGCTAATGAAGGATGGTTCCTTAATTTAATCTTCAATGAGAATATTTAGTAGAAATATGTAATTAGAGTAATAAAATTATTATCAACAATCTAATTACAAGTATATTACTAAAATTACTAATCATATACCTTAACTGCTTCCTTAACATCATCATAAAGTCCCAATGCTGCCAGAGCCCCAATTTCACCTTGCGCTCCTGTTACCTCGACCAGACGAACCCCTACTTCTTTTGCCAATTTTTTTGCTTCTTTAAGCGTTATCATAGATTTTTTAGCAGCTTCAGCATATTCTCTAAGTTTACGTGGGACTTTGATACCTTCAAGGACTGCGATGGCTGTTTTATCAGACAAAGTATGGTTTTTTAGAAGTTCACATGCTTTTTCTACCAGTTTATCTTTCTCTCCTGGTTTAACTGCAAATACAAGTGCTATGGCCACGCAATTCTGGGTTTTGTTAGGATTATGCGGATAAAGCTGTACTGTTATATGGTCCAAATACTCAAACCCCAATTTACTCAACTCTGTACCTACATTGTTAGCCAAAGTCCAGGTAGCTCCTTCATTCTTGGTATCTGTATCATCTATACCCAGGATCACCTTTTCTAATACGGGTGTTATTACTGCTGCTCTTCCTACCTTGGATCCTCCTCCAACATCAAAGAGTTCCACTCTTTTAACCCCCTGGGCCATGCCTCTGCACATGGCTGCCCCTACACCTGCACCAGCCAAACCAGCGTGGACTACCCGAACTTCATCCCCTTCTAGGGAAACTTCCTCAATTCCAGCGGCACTGAAACTGGGTTTTAAATTCATACCACCTTTTCCCACCTTTAAAAGGTAAGTGTGTTTATTTCCATCCCTTTTTGAACTCAAAACCAAGTTACTGCTTTTTTTATACTGATAGATCATCCATTCTGATCCACCTACACAGGGGTGGTATTCCACCAACTCCACCAGATCATCAGCCACCATAGTTAACACCTTCTTGTAAGGGGCTATCCAGGGATCTCTGAATTTATCTTTCAAGTCCTGTGGGGTTAATATTTCCATAATATCTCCTTATGGATTTTATATAAAATATTCCTTGGTATGCATTTTAAGCATTTACCCTGGTAAAATTTGAAAATTGAAAAAATTTGTATAAAAAATAAGAGTTTAAATTATTTTAGTCTTTCACACATCTTAACTGCAGCTTCCACAGCTCTTTTGGCATAGTCCACCCTTTGATGGGCTTCCAGTCGAGTCATACCCGGTCCTGATATTCCCAGGGCCACGGGTTTGTCATATTCCAGTGCCAGATCAGCTATTTTACGGGATGCATGTTGTACCACAATCTCATCGTGTGAAGTGGATCCTTCAATTACCGCTCCTAAAGTTACCACTGCATCAATCTGATCCTTCTGCAGGAGCTTTTTAACTGCCAGAGGCATGTCAAAAACACCCGGTACTGCAATAACATCTGTTATCTCAGAATCTAAAAACTTGGCATGCTCACGTGCAAGATCCAGCATCATCTGAGTTATATCATAGTTAAATTCTGAGACTACTGCTCCCAATTTTATTTTTACCATTTTAAACCTCCACTTAATATTCTGTCAACACGATCCACTAAGTATTAATCAGCTCTTATATTTAGTATTTACTATTCTGTTAAGTCAGATACCATATTAATTCGTGCTGACATTAAATGATTCCATTTTAAGGTTGTGTCATAACAAAAATGTAAGCCACCGAACTAAATGCCATTATAAGAACTATAAATATAGCTATCCATTGTGCTCTGTCCATATTAAGTCTCCTTTAATCTCCTAAAAATCTGGAGATCTCTTCTAATGTTTCTATTAATATTTGAATATCTTCTTTATTGTTATAGTAGTGAATTGAAGCTCTCACCGTACCACCATACTCATAAGCCCCAATATGTCTTATTGCAGGTATTGCGCAGTGAAATCCGCTTCTCACACATATTCTTTGCTGTTCATCCAGTATTTTAGCGACATCGTGTGAATTCACCCCATTTATATTGAAGCCCACCATATCATAAATATTTTCTGGACGGCCATAAACAACACTCTTCTCTATACCCTCTATTCCATTGAACATCATTTTGGTGAGTTTTCTGCCATGCTTTTCAATTTTATCTATTCCAATTCTTTCCAAATAATCTACAGCTGCTCCTAATCCTATTACTCCTGATATGTTTTGAGTACCTCCTTCAAAACGTTCAGTGGTTGTTACCAGCTTAAAATCATCTTCAGTGACATCGGTGACTGTTCCCCCACCAAGATTTAAGGGTCCGAGGAAGTCCAACGCTTCCGGATTACAGTACAGGAAACCGGTCCCCACCGGACCCAACAACCCTTTATGTCCAGGAAAAGCAACAAAATCAGCATTGAATTTTTTAACATCCACATCCATATGCCCTGCAGACTGAGCGGCGTCTATCAGGTATAATAGATCATTTTCATTCGCAATCTTGCCAATTTCTTCCACTTGCTGTTTGGATCCTATGGAATTGGATACATGGGTGATTGTTATGAATTTAGTGGTTTCATCGACGGCTTTTTCAACATCATCCGGATCTACTTCACCATACTGGTCAGCTTTTACTATTTTTATCTTGATACCTTTCTTTTTAAGGTTTAACCAGGGAACCAGATTGGAATGATGTTCCACATTAGGAACAATCAAAGAATCTCCCTTTTTGAATATAGATCCGTGAGCCACCAGATTAATAGCTTCCGTGGCGTTTTTGGTGAAAATTATCTCTTCTCGATTGCAATTTATAAAATTAGCCAATTTTAAACGGGTTTTTTCAAACTCAGATGTGGCTTTAACAGCTGTTCTATAAGCACCTCTGCCTGTGTTGGAATTGAAGTGATGATAGTAATTACATATGGCTTCCACCACCGTTTGGGGGGTGGGGGTGG
>MVQZ01000230.1 GCA_002067565.1 Methanobacterium sp. PtaU1.Bin242
CAGAACTTATAGATAATATTAAAAAGAAGGATGTTATTGGTCAACGAGTGACTGATATCTTTCCAGGAGTGAAAGATTCCGGTTTATTAGAAGTTTTACAGAGAGTATATAAAACTGGAAATCCGAAACATCATCCCCTCAAACAATACAAAGATAAGCAAATTATTAGTTGGAGGGAAAATTTTGTTTATAAATTACCATCCGGGGAACTTGTTGCAGTATATGATGATGTTACTAAATCTAAAAAAGTAGAAGAAGCATTAAAAGAAAGGGAAGAAAATTTTAGGGCTTTAGCTGAAAATGCTAATGAAGGTATTATTATTGCAACTGGAAATGGTGTTCATGTTTATGCAAACCAGATGGCCGCTCAAATCACAGGTTACACCGTTGAAGAATTACTTAAAACGAGAATGGCAGATTTAGCATATTCTGATAAAATTGATTATCATAGGGGAAGATATGAAAAATTAATAAATAATGATGTTGTTTCCCCAACATCAGAAACCTGTTTAGTGAGGAAAGATGGAATTATAATTCCTGTTGAATACTCAGCTGCCAAAACAGTTTGGAAAGGCCATTCAGCAGTCATTTCATTATTCAAAGATATATCGGAACGGAAAAAATATCTTAAAGATTTAAAAAGTGCTATGGAAGAGAAATTAATAGAGAGTGAAGAATTTAACTTTCTCACACTGAGTAATATCACTGATGCAATTTTCATAACTGATGATGAAGGTAAATTCATATTTATTTGTCCTAATGTAGATGTAATATTTGGTTATTCCATTTCAAAAGTCGAAAAAATGGGCAATATCTCAAAACTATTTGGAAATAAAGAATTTTTCTCAATGGACAAATTAAAACGTTTTGGGGAGATCCGAAATATTGAACATGACATAGTGGACATGTCAGGGGAAATTCACAATCTGCTGGTGAGCATTAAAAAGGTGTCTATCAAAGAAGGTACATGTCTTTATAGTTGTCGCGATATTACAGAACGTAAAAAAGCAGAAGATGCCTTGAAAGAATCTTATGCTGAGTTAGAAAATCGTGTTGAGGAGCGAACGATTGAACTGAAGGAAGCTAATCGTGAACTGCATGCCATCAGAAAATGTAATCAGGCAATGTTGAGGGCGGTTGATGAAGAGACTTTGCTCAAGGAAGTCTGCAGTATCATTTGTAACGAAGCAGGGTACCGTTTAGCTTGGGTGGGATATGCTGAACACGATACTGCTAAGACCATACGTCCAGTAGCCTGGGCTGGTTATGATAGTGGCTATATTGCAGATGCCAGACTTAGTTGGTCGGAAGACACCGAAAGAGGTCAAGGGCCTGCTGGGAGAGTAATACGTAGTGGTGAAATAGTTTATGTTCAGGATTTCGTAACTGACCCTCTAATGGCTCCTTGGCGGGAAAGTGCTTTGGAACACGGCTACCGTTCGGGCATTGCTTTGCCACTTAAGGATAAGGAATCAAAAACATTTGGAGTTCTCTTAATTTATTCTGCAGAACCCAACGCTATCAATTCAAATGAAATTAAATTAATTGAAGAGTTATCTGAAGATTTAGCATTCGGAATAACTGTTTTACGTGAAAAAGAAGCATTAATGATTGTTGAAGAGGAACTTAGATTAGCTGGTTTGTACAATCGTAGTTTGATTGAGGTTAGTTTGGATCCACTGGTTACTATTGGGGCGGATGGTAAAATTACTGATGTCAATAATGCTACAGAGGCAGTTACTGGTTATTCTAGGGATGAACTTATTGGCACTGATTTTTCTAATTACTTCACCAAACCAGATAAAGCCAGGGAAGGTTACCAGCAGGTTTTTAAGGAAGGTTTCGTCCGTGATTATCCTCTGGAAATTCAACACAAAGATGGTAGTCTAACCTCTGTTTTGTATAATGCTTCTGTTTATAAGGATGAATCTGGTGAGGTGGTTGGTGTTTTTGCAGCTGCACGCGACATCACCGAACGCAAAAAGGTTGAAGATGAATTAAAAGAGAGCGAAGTACGTTTCCGTTCATTGTATGAGAATAGTTTTGATGCAATATTGCTTACAAAACCTGATGGTTCGATACTCTCAGCCAATCCATCAGCTCAAAAAATGTTGGGCATGACTGAAGATGAAATCACTGAAGCTGGAAGAACAGGGATTGTGGTTGAAAATGAAAATCTAAAGCATGCTCTTGAAGATCGAAAGCGAAAAGGGAAAGTTAAAGCCATATTAACATTTAAAAGAAAGGACGGGTCTACTTTTCTTGGTGAGATGACTTCTAATATTTTCACGGATGTTAATGGAAATCTTAAAACCAGTATGATAATAAGGGATGTGACCGAACACCAAAAGGCCGAGGAAAAACTAAAAAAAAGTGAGGAGAAATATAGAAATATCTTTGAGGAATCCTTTGACGGCCTGTTTATCACATCTCCTGAGGGAAAAATCCTCGACATGAATAAAAAAGGTATCCGGATGTTTGGGTATGAAACCAAAGAGGAGATATTACGTCTTGATTTGGAAAGGGATGTTTATGCAGATCCAAGCGACAGGAAGTATATTTTGGACATGGTTAATCGAGAGGGTAGCGCGGAGTATGATGTTGTAGTTAAGAAAAAGAATGGTAATAAAATGGTTACTCATTGTTCTTTAACAGCTGTTAAAGACAAAAATGGGATTATAACATCTTATCGTGGCATAATCAGGGATATCACTGAACGCAAAAAGGCTGAAGATGCAATTCTACAGGCCAAAGAAGAATGGGAAAATACTTTTGACGCTGTTCCAGATCTGATAGCCATCCTTGATACTAATTATCGTGTTATCCGTGCCAATAAGGCCATGGCCAATAGATTAGGAGTGAATCCTGAAGATACTGTTGGAGTTACCTGTTATGAGGTCGTGCATGGACTAAATGGTCCTCCATCATTCTGCCCCCATTGTAAACTGCTTGAAGATGGTCAGGAGCACACTGCCGAGGTTCATGAGGATCGTATTGGCGGAGATTTCATTGTAAGCGTATCTCCCCTATATGATTCAGGGGGAAAACTATTAGGAAGCGTTCATGTTGCCCGTGATATTACTGATAGAAAAAAAGCAGAAGAAAAGGTTATTAATTCATTAAAAGAAAAAGAGATTCTTTTAAAGGAGATTCACCATCGGGTTAAAAATAATTTACAGATAATTTCCAGCCTATTGAACCTGCAAAAAGACTATGTAAAGAAAGATAACGTTGCGGTTTATGTTTTAAAGGAGAGTCAGAATCGTGTTTTAACTATGGCTATGATACATGAACTACTATATCAAAGTCAAGATCTAAGCCGTATCAATTTCTCAACATATATTAGAAACCTGATCTATAATTTATTTGAATTATATTCTGTAAAAGAGATTATCACTCCCATAATAGATGTGGAACAGATTTATCTAAATATAGAAACCGCTGTTCCCCTTGGCCTATTAATAAATGAACTGGTTTCAAATAGTCTGAAATATGCATTTACCAAAGATAAATCTGGTGAATTATCAATATCCCTACATCTCCATGAAAAAGAATACGAATTAATAATCAGCGATAATGGTATCGGTATACCCCCAAAAATTGACTTCAAAAACACGAAATCCACTTTAGGACTGCGACTGGTAAACTCACTGGTCAAACAATTAGACGGTACCATAGAACTTGAAAGACGCCAAGGAACTAAATTCACCATCAAATTTAAAGAACAAAAGTATATACAAAGAATTTAGAAATTAGAATAAAATAGAAGTAAATTATTTATTCTTTTAAAGCCCAGTAACACCTTTTAGGAGAATAAATAGTTTCATCTTTTTTAAGTTCTTTCATAATTTTGTCAACATCTTTTTTCTCTACACCAGAGATTTTGCTGACTTTAGTGGCATTTAAAGGTTCTTCAGAGTCTTTGAAAGCTTTAATTACCTTTTCTTTGTTATCCATTCATATCACCTCTTAGAGTATTCCCTTTGAATCCATATAATATTTTTCACGAACAGTTCGATTGGTAACCATACCAGATGCAACTTAATTGATTCATTTAATTGATCCCAAATGTCCTTCT
>MVQZ01000231.1 GCA_002067565.1 Methanobacterium sp. PtaU1.Bin242
TACTAATATCCCACGGCCAAAACCAAATCCAAGAAATCTACACACTACAAAATTTCACCTAAAACAGACACCCTGTTTATATATATACCAATAAACATATGAAATTGATTATATTAGATGAACATAATTATTACTGAATAAATGAGATTATGAAACAAATAAAGAATATCTAAATCACATTTATAGGTATTAAATACAGGAAATAAATAAATTCCGGTGATAAAGATGAATGCCTTTGATTTTCTTACACAAAAACGGAAAAAAGAGCCTGGAGAAGGCATTACTATGATGCTGGATAAGGGAATGGGGCTCATGTCAGTGATTGACCTTCTGGAACTTTCGGGAAACTATGTAGATCTAGCCAAATTTGGCTGGGGAACCTCAGCCATACATGATCGGGACCTTATAGAAGAGAAAACTGAAATATACAGATCATATGATGTGATACCCTATCCTGGAGGCACTCTGTTTGAACTGGCATATTTACAAAATAAGGTGGATCAGTTTTTAAATGAAGCCAGTGAGCTTGGATTTGAGGCTATTGAGATTTCTGATGGGACAGTGGATATTAAATCAGCAGATCGCCAAAAAATAATCCAACAAGTAAAGGAAGAGGATTTTATAGTTATTACTGAAGTGGGAAAGAAGGATCCCCAGAAAGATAGCAGGTTAAAGGCACAGGATCGTGCTGATTTAGTGAACTTCGATTTAGCTGCTGGCGCGGATAAAGTGTTAATTGAAGCCAGGGAAGGGGGTAAAGGCATTGGTATTTATGATAAACAGGGGAAAATTAAAGAGGATGATGTGGAAATATTAATTGAAAACACTGACATCGGTAAGATAATTTGGGAAGCCCCACAAAAGGATCAGCAGGTTTATATGATTCTTAAGTTTGGATGTAATGTTAATCTGGGAAATATCCCTCCAGAAGAGTTAACAGCCCTGGAGACTATGAGACAGGGACTTAGGGGAGATACTTTAGGAAAGGTGGGCCTGAGCCTGTTGAGGAAGTAACCATAAGAAAGGGTGAGATAGTAGGGGTAGTGGGCCCTACAGGAAGTGGAAAAAGCTCTTTAATAGGGGATATAGAACAGCTCGCTCAGGAAGATACTTTTTCCCGGAGAAAAATACTGGTTAATGATAAAGAACCAAGTTATGATGACCGTACCAATCCCAGAAAAAAGATGGTTGCTCAGTTATCTCAAAATATGAATTTTTTGGCTGATATGAGTGTGGGGGATTTTTTAAACCTCCATGCTAAATGTAGAGGGGCTAGTAAGGTCTGTGTGAATGCAGTTATAGATTTAGCCAATACACTCACTGGAGAACCCATAAAAAAGGAACATGAACTTACTATATTAAGTGGTGGCCAATCAAGAGCTCTTATGGTGGCTGATGTGGCTATAATAAGTGATTCGCCCATTGTACTTATTGATGAGATAGAAAATGCTGGCATAAGGAAGCATGATGCATTGAAGGTTCTGGCTGGCCATGGAAAGATTGTGATGGTGGTAACTCACGATCCAGTGTTGGCTTTAATGACTGACAAGAGGATTGTGATGAAGAAAGGTGGAATGCAGCAGCTGGTGAGCACTACTCTTGAAGAGAAATCTTTATCCAAAAAACTGAATAAAATAGATGAGTTTATGCTGAGCTTGAGGGATAAAGTACGTAATGGGGAAGTAATTGAAGATATAGAAATAAAAGAAATTGAAAATACAGATTCATAAATAAATCAAACAAATTGATTAAGTTAAATTATTAAAATTTTTTTTTAATAGAGGATTAAATATTTTATTCAAAGCATATTTTAAATTAACAGCATCCGATAATGAGAGTAAGAAGCCATGGGTGCTGATAAGTGAAACTACCAACTAAAATTTGATATAACTTAAAACACATATAATAAGTAATATCCTTTTTTTGTGGTAAACAAATGTATGCTTCAAAATATTTAAACGGATTTAAATCATGGGTACTGATATTTATAGGTCTTTTATTTATATTAGTCATTCTTCCTTTCTTTTTTTGGAATACTTCACTTGCAATATTTTACATAGATATTTTAAAGCCAATACTAAGCCTTTTTTTGGCAGGGTTAATAATTTACACCGCATGGTGGGCCTATAAATTTTGTAGAGACGTTTTTAATCCATGGTTCCTGCTTAGTATGGGGCTGGTGCTATACTTTATTGCCAACTTACTTTACTTCATTTTTGAAGATATTATGGGAATAACCCCATCAACTTCAATTGCTGATGCAATTTATTTAGCTGTATATCCACTATTAATTGGTGGAATTTTTTTATTCCTTAAAAAACCCTTTAAAACCAGGTTTAAAGCATTTTTAGACGCTGTTATTGTTATGGTATCTGCATTTTTTATTGTGTGGTTCCTGTTCATCTGGCCAACGGTGGGACCAAGCCAGCCAGACACATTATCAGTAATAATTTCAATTGCTTACCTATTTTTAGACCTTATACTATTATTTGTAGTACTTACAGTGTTATTTAATGAAAATCGGAAGATCTCTGCACTACCATTAATATTACTAACTTTAGGGATGTTCTTTCAAATTTTTGGTGACATGATATATGCTTACTATGTACCCAATCCCAGTTTGGTTTATAAATGGTTATTCAATGTTTTTTATATTTTAGACATAATATTAATAGCATTAGCGATAATATCTTATTTATGGAAGGTTAATATAGATATAGGACATTTATTATCATTTTATAAAAGGTCACGAGCCCAGAATGATTGGATTTCATATTTACCACTGATATTGGTTCTTTTTACCTACAGTCTTTTAATTGTCACAACTCCTGATGAGGCATTAATCTGGGGGGTGGGAATTGTAGTAACTTTGGTAATTCTCAGGGAGATTATCTCGTTAAATGAGATACGAAAAGCCCAAATAACTTTAAAACGGAATAAGGAACTGATTTCTAAAAGAAAGGAACAATTAACCTTTATCACCTCCAACATGCTGGACCTTATTACAGAAACAGATGAAAATGGTAAATACATATACGTAAGTCCCTCTTCTAATCAGCTTTTGGGTTACTCTCCTGAATATTTGTTGGGAAAATCATTCTATGACTTTATTCATCCTGATAATTTAAAGGAAGTTACTAAAATTCTTAAAAAACCGGTTGTATCGTCTGCAAATGTGAGACTGCAGTATCAGTGTAAAAATGCAGGGGGCAAATTTATATGGCTGGAAACAATTGGAAAACCTGTTCTTGAAGATGGTGGGGGTAAAGGATTTATTTACAGCAGCAGGGATATCAGTGAACAGAAAAAGTCAGAAGAATTAATTAAAAGATCATTGAGAGAGAAGGAAATTCTGCTTAAAGAAATTCATCACCGGGTGAACAACAATTTACAGATAATTTCCAGCCTTTTAAGTTTACAGTCGAGAAATGTGGTGAACAAGGAAGATTACAAACTTTTTGTGGAGAGTCAGAATCGTGTTATGGCCATGGCCATGATCCATGAAATGCTTTATCAATCAGAAGATCTCAACCACATAAACTTTTCTAACTATATAAGAGATTTAGTTTCTAATTTATTTTACTCATACGGTATAAAAAACAGGATCACACCCATTATAAATGTTGGGCCTGTTTCCCTGAATATTGAAACTGCTATTCCCTGTGGATTAATCATCAGTGAACTGGTCTCAAACAGCCTGAAATACGCATACCCAGATAATGCCGTAGGTAAAGT
>MVQZ01000232.1 GCA_002067565.1 Methanobacterium sp. PtaU1.Bin242
AAAACAACCAACATGATGGTAGTTGTGGGTGGTGGAATTAGAGATGAAAAAACCGCCGCAAAGATCGTAAAAGCAGGTGCAGATATCATAGTAACCGGTACGGTTGTTGAAAACAGTTTTAAAGTAGAAGAAAAGATTAAAGAACTGGTTAGAGGTGTAAGATCAGTTTAACTTTTTTTTACAACCTCTTTAATTTATGTTCTTAAAAATCTTATGGACTTTAATTTATATTGAGTTTTAAGTTAATCTTTGGCTTTAATTATTTTAAATTTTAATCATTCTTCTGGGGTTGGGGATCGGACTGTAATTTTAAGACATTTTTTTTTAATAACATGGATGTAATGATAATTTCTCCTTTTCGATCATTAACTCCTATAGTTAAATAATTTAAGCTACATAATAGAACCCGGTGAAATAGCATGGTAGAAAGTACTTGTGATGTAAATGGATATGATATAGTGTCTCAAAAATTAAAGGAAAATTTAGGGTTAACTAAATCTCCTGTTGCTATAAAATTTGTTTTAAGAGAAGAGGATATTCCTGAGGGTATAGAAAAGATAGAAGAGGGTATCAGACACTGTGAAATGGTTTTAAAAGCCAGTAAAGGCGATATTTTTTATGCAACCGCTGAAGAACAGACCTGTAAAGGTGGAGCAGCTGCACTGGGGCTAATAGAACCTCCGGAAAAGGTGAAAACTGGTGAGATGTATCAGAGTCTGGGAAGGTTTTCCAGTTTAGGATCTGCCAAAAGGACCATGGATGAAATTCCAAAGATCGAGCATATGATGTACGCGTTAGTCTACACCCCTCTGGAGAAGGCCACCTTTGATCCTGATGTCATTGTGATTATCAGTAACCCTGCTCAGGCAATGATTCTGGCTCAAGCCATCATCTACACCCTGGGTGGTAGGGTGGAGGCTGACTTTTCAGGTATTCAATCTATATGTGCCGATGCTGTGGCTGGTCCATTTACCAGAAAAAGGCCTAATATCACTTTAGGTTGTAGTGGATCCCGTAAGTATGCAGATGTACAACCAGATGAAGTGATAGTTGGAATGAATGGTGAAAATATAGGCTGTATCATCAATGCATTAGAAAGCATGGACTGATTTTAGCTTATTGTTTTCATTTAAATTAGGCTAATTTCGATTAAATACAATTCTTTTTATTTATTAAGGTTAAATTAACCTTAAAAATTTATTTTATAGTATGTTTAGAATGGTTTGTAAAAAACGTATTATAGCTTATGAGGTTTTTTAATAATTCTACAAAACATGATGATAGCTTAAAAAGGCTTTCATCTGGTTGTAGGAAACCTCTATACTTTCGGGTGATGCAACACCATCGGGTGATTCCACTTCACATATTACTGAGGGAATTTCATGCAAGTTGCATAATGTTATTAACATTCCCGGTTCCTGTGCTAATGCTAACAGGGTGGAGTGGGATTTTCTATTTATATACACAGCTATCTTTGAACTTTTAATACTAGGATAATAAATCACTGATGTTTTGGCCGGATCAGTGCTGGTACCATGACAATCAGCCAGGGAAGTTATATCTAAATTTTGAGCAATCTTAAAAGCCATATTAGTGGGGGAGCCTGTAACATCAGCTGCTAAATTAAGGTTCTCATTATTAAAAAGTTTACTATTCTCTGCACTGGCTACAGGAGCTATAAAAGGGATTATATAAATAGTTCCCCTTAAATTTATATTTTGCAAATAATTAACGAGCTTTAAAGCCGCTATCTGTGGTGGTAGTTCATTTCCATGGACTCCGGCGGTGATCATGACTCGGGGTTTTGATCCATCACCTATAGTTATGAGGGGGGATCCCTTCTTAGTAGCGTCCAATATTCTGTTATTCAATGAATTTTCAGGTATATAACTCATAATTTCGATGTTTTTGGTTATATCACTACCAGGAATCTCTTTTATAATATCTAATTTTAATCTGGTTTCATTGGTTTGATTCTGGTTATTCTGGTTGTCCTGAAGATTATTATTTCCGATAGTAGAATTAGATTTTAATCGTTTTAGTAGGAGATTATTAATCCAGTAATAAATATGTCCCATAAGAACGTAATAATAGATTTCTCTGCTTTTAGGGATTTTCACGTCTTTAGATGAATTTTCATTGCTCATAGTAATCAATTTGATTCAGATTTTGTTTAAGTGAATTTTTTGATGTTAAGAAAGATTAATTTTTCTTCTTAGTTAAAAATTCATGATTCATGATAATTATAATCTATGATTAATTTATTCCAGATTAATTGAATGGGGTACTATTTTTAAGATAAAAAAATTTATAGGGGTTTATTTTCTAGTATCTTAAGATAATCATCCCATTGGTTTATGTTTATTAGTTCCAGAGGATTATGGGGAGGAACACCATAAAAAACCACTCCTTCTTTTATCATATCTCCCAGAATAGGATTTAGGTTGCTATTTTTGCAGGGTAAATACTCTTCTAAAAGTTTGGAGTGACAGACAAAGGGCATTCCCAGTCCTTTTGTTGAATCTAGATATCCTGTATCTTTTCTTGCCAGAATAGAAACTATGTTTTCAGTTTCAGGATGTTGCATTGCTTTATCTATAAGCTTTTGCAAGGTGAGGGTGGAAACTGTGGGCTGATCGGCGGCAACACATAAACATAGCCCTGGTTTAACATTTCTGGCTCCGTTTAACAGCGTTTCAGATAAATGAACATCTATCATGGGATTGGATATTACTCTAATCTCATCAGAATTATAGCCGGATAGAATAGTCTCTATTTCGCTGCTGAAATGGCCGAGAACAATTATTGATTGGTTAATAGTGGTTTTGGTAACATTTTCCAGTGTTTGGATTATAACTGGTTTTCCGTGGAGGTCCAGAAGAAGTTTATGTTGAATATTAAGGCCCAACTTTTTTTGATCTTGTATCATTCTCCTATTTTTACCAGCGGCCGCTATGATGGCTGAGACCATTTGTATCACTTTGTTTCATTTAATGTTTAATTTCTTATAAAAATAAAAATATAGGAGAATTTAAATCAGAATATGGTTAAGGTCTCAGTTCAATGACCTGGGCGTAAATGACACTCATTCCCGCGCCATCAGTACTGCCATCACTCCAAATAACTAATTTAACTGGATAATCTCCAGTATTCTCTATTACTATGCCGGTGATCAGGTCTGCGTAGTTGGATACTGTGTCTGTATAGTCCATGGTCATACCTATAGGCAGTGGAAATCCAGCACCCATGACTGCATCTCTTAAAGCCCTTCCGGGTGGGCAAGTACCGTGACTAGCCCATTTAACAGTTGCGTTGGGGTCAGGATCATATACGGAGACGTAGGAAACATTGTTTTTTCCATGGGCTGAAGTATGTGGAGGAATTATGGTGTTGTTCCATGCTTCTATAAATTGATTGGCGTTATAAGCCCTGGCGTTATTATCCAGGTCTGAATAATAGTTCATTCCAGTTGAAGTATCGCTGATAACAACCTGTACTTGGGCCCCATTATAGGCCATAATGGGCTGGTCTGGTGGATGAGTTTGCATGTCTTGTATTACGCCTTCTCCAAAGTATATTTTTAGTTTATCTGGGGTAACCGTGTTTCTGCCGTCGTTGAAGTTAGCAAGAGAATAATCAAGAGCGGTGGTATTCCCCACTTCAGATTGGTTATACCAGCTCTTGAATTCATCTAATGTCTTATATTGGTGAGGAATGGTGTCGTTGTTGAAATTATTTTCACTAACCGACTTTAAGGTTGTGTTGCCTTGTTTAATTTCAATTCCATCCTTAGTTTTGACGGCTACAGTGTATGGTGTTTTAAATCCCCAAACAAATGTTGGATTTGTTACTATTAATTTGTTTCCCTGCACAGTCAACATTCCTGCTCCTTTAATGCCTTCAGCAACACCATTATCAGATATACCACTCCCAGCAACGTTTTCCATTAAATTTGGGGCGGCTCCTGTAGTTAAACTGGTGAAAATTTCCCAGAATTGATAATTTTTAGCATATTCTACCAGATAGTCCGGATGATAAAGAAGGGGAACTTTACGTATTTTATTATTATCCACCACATGAGTTCCGTTTAAAACTGTATCTCCCAGAGGAAGAGAGGCTATTTCTGCAGGATTTTGGGGAGTGGTGTATTTGCCCACTGCCGTTCCAAGAGGGTACATCGTTGCTCCCACTATAATCAGTATAATAATCACTATAAAGGGATGTTTCATTAATATGGACAGATTATCACACTCCCCAAGTTTCAGGTGTCTTCATAATACTTGAGGGTTTATCCCATCTCGATTTTGGTTGCTTAGTTAATTCTTTAGTAATATAAAGGTTCAGACCTTTCATAATAGACCAGCCTTGTCTCTTAGACATTTGTTGTAGCTTCTTTTGACATTAAAAATAATGTTGGGTTTTTTATGTTTATACGTTTATTTATATTTTGTTAAATTAAATTCTCCCCTTTAAAGGAAAGCAGCTTTTGTATTATTATATTTATCATAGTCTTAATAATAATATTTTTTAGATAAAACTCGTTTAGATATAATATTGTATTCTTTAATTGATCAACAGATCATTTTCTCTAGATTCTCTTTTATCTCCTTTATTTTGTCCTGTCCATTCCCTCCAATGAAAATGGATGAATATTTTTCTTTGCACTTTAAGGTGAATTCTACTGCTTGGTTAACATTATCTAAAACTTTAACCGGCCCTTGATAACCTTTATTTATTAAGATCTTCTTAGCCTGGAGAGTGGTATCGTCGAGACCGGGAAATAAACCTACTAAACATGGATTGGTGTGGGATACTTCTTTGAAAATGCCGTATCTCCAGTGTTCATTTGATCGGGGTGTTCCCAGTAACATCACATCAAAATTTACTTCCTGAAATACAGCAGCCGTTGCAGAGATATTGTCTGTTTTCCCGATTATTATTCTTGTATTATCCATTTTTAACTCGGTTATTCTTCCATCCACAGCATCAAACGTTTTTAAAGTTTTATTAATGATTTTTGATGGTATTTTTAGAATTTCAGCCACCTTTAAAGCGGCAGCAGCGTTTTGACGGTTGAATTTTCCGAATAATTTCAATTCTCCAGGATAATGGTCAAAAAAGAAGGTTTCCTTGGTATAATCTTCCATTGAGGATAATGATTTGTCATTAATGTTTAAAACAGCCTTTTTGTCTTTTAGGAATTTTTGCATTGATTTTTGGTAATTTTGAAGGGATTGATGTACATTTAGATGATCGCATCCTAGGTTGGTTACCACTATTAAATCGAAGTCAAAGTTGTAGGAGCAGAAATTCAGGGTCATATCACAGACTTCTACAATTAAGAAATCATAATCTTTCTTTGAGGCTTCCAGAATGATTTCGGTGTATCCATCAAATCCTCCACCGGCATTTCCACCTAAAAGGACATTATAACCGGAATTTTCTAATATTTCTTTAATCATAAAACAGGTGGTGGTTTTACCGTTGGTTCCGGTTACTCCTATGGTGAATAGGTCTCTGTGTTGTGTTAATACATCTGATAATAATTTGTCAGATGATTTTAGCTTTTTAAAAATTCCATTATTCCATAAACTGGGGCTTAAAACAACAGCATCTGCTGAATTTATTTTATCCCAGTCATGACTCCCTAATTCAAGTTCAAATTCATGATCATCATTTTGATCATATTCTATTTTCAAGTTTTTATTCATATCAGAAGCGTAAACCTGATTTTCATCGTTTAAAAGGGAATGTAAGGCCTTTTTACCTTCCACTCCCAGACCTACCACTGCAACTTTCATATTACTACCGGTATTTGAATAAAAATTCTAAATTTAGATTTATGGTTTAATAAACATTTAAAATGGTTTGTGTAGTTATTTGACTATTTTTGATATATTTTTGATAGTATTTGAATAATTGATTTTAATTAGATATGATGGGATTAATTATTTTATAAAAGGAGTTATCCTGTTGTTAAATTATTTTATCTCAATTATATTTAACTTTATCTTCTTTTGTATGAAATGAACTTTTGGTTTAATCTGAATATGTTATTAAATATCAGATTAATCTCTGTAAATTTCTTATCGAGTATCTTTTCAGGGGATTAATATATTTAGATGGGAATTGTATTCTATTTCTCTGTGATATTATTCTGTTCGAAATTAAATAATAATTTATTTATATAGTAAAGATAAAACCACAAGATGTGCAGCCAATATTATAATATCTATTTGGGAGGAGGGATAAATAATAGTTAAAAGAAAGGTAACCACTCCTGTAAGAATTCTTTTGGTTGATGACAATCCTGGCGATGTAAGACTATTTATAGAGGAATTTAAGGAATCCAAAATCCCAGTAAGCTTTACCGTTGCAACCAATGGTTTAGATGCCTTGCAGATCTTGTACCAGGAGGGGGAATATATTGATAAGCCCCTACCAGATCTTCTGATTATGGATATTTATCTGCCTAAAAAGAGTGGGATAGAAGTTCTTTCTGAATTGAAGA
>MVQZ01000233.1 GCA_002067565.1 Methanobacterium sp. PtaU1.Bin242
TTTAGAAGTAGATTTAGATGGTTTGGAAGATTTAGATGATTTGGAAGATTTGGATTTAGATTTAGAAGATTTGGAAGTATCTATTAGATTTTTAAATTCATCACATCTTGATTTTAATGTTTCTGCTGCCTTTTTTAATGATTTTCGTGGATTTTTAGCTTTAAGATATAATATTGGTTCTCCTATAATGGGGTGTTCCACCACATATGCTGCAGATTCCACATCTTTATCTTCCATCAGTGTCTTTCGGAGCGCGTTACAGAGCGTATGAGACTCTCCCGTGATTTCTATCTCCAGTTCATTCTTAGTATCCTTTATGATCTTCATATTATCCCCCATAGTTTGAAGAAAGCTTTCTTTTCTCTTTTCTTCCACAGTTTGGACATATGGCTTCGTTCTTGCTTAGTTGCTTCATGAAATGTCGGCAGTTGGTACACATGGCTTTAATGACTCCTAATTCATTCTCTGCTGTGGTGAGATCAACATTGTCTAGCCCTATAACTTTGGTTACCTTGGCCTCCACCAGATCACCTATTCTAAATTCATCGGTTAATTTGGATACGTAACCTTTATCTGCCTGCGAAATATGAATTCCTCCTGAAAAAGAAGTAGTAAGACCCCTATCGGTGTCTTTAGCTCTTTCTATTTTCATTAGGGCTCTTTGTCCCCTTACTTCAGATATCTGCCCAAATACTACCATCCCATTTTTTAAGACTGATGGGTAGCTTGTTTTTGGTATTATAGATATTCTCTTATTTTTATTATCTACAGAGACGGTTCCTGCTACTAGAGATCTTATTTTTCCCTCATCTTCATAGGTCCAGTCCGCTGGAACAAATTCCTCTGTAACTCCCAGAGCATCCCCTGGAAGAACAAAATCTCCAGATTTAGTTTTCATTGTTCACCTCAAATTTAATAATTATTCTATTTCTATTAATTACGTCTTAATTTCTTTATTTATATCTCATTTATTCCTTTATGTCTTAATTTCTTTTATTATTCTCTTATCGTTTATTATTATCATGGATTTTATTTAAAATGAAATCTAATTTACTATTTTAAATTATAATTTCCTAAGCTTCATTCCAATTCATATGTTCTGCCCAGGTACCTCTTTGCTATCTTATTTCAGGTTTTGAAATTCTTGGTATTAATTATTTACTATTAATTATTTACATAAAAAGATGGTAACCTTCAGAAGGATATATTTTTTATGAATTATAACTTATATGTTTATATATTATTTGTTTGTATGGGATTATATAGCGACTTTTTATTAATACTGATATCCATTAATATCTAATTTCATCTATACGATAATCTTCCCATTTCTTCTCATCAAGGACTATTAAGAGCTCATCTGGAGTTAAAAGGGGTTTTTTATACATATTTGCATCATCTATGGCTATTCTAGGACATGCAGTTATTATAAAAGCGTCTAAATCTGTAAAGGGCATTAAAAGTTCTGGTGAAACATCGTCCAGGAGAATAATATAAGCCTCCTTACCCTTTTTTTGTAACATCTTCCTTAAACTTTGTGCCAACTCCATGCGCTGCTGGCCTTTCTTTGATGAAACAATGACTCCAAACCTTCCTGCTTCCCTGGCTCTGGTTATTTTGGCGAATCTTATCCTCAGGATTCTGTCTGCAAATTGGTCAATTGTTCTTACTTCATTACGATATGGATCAGCGATGATCACCGGTTTATGGGTTGAAAGTTTAATACCTAACGGATGGAAGTCCCCACTGCCTAAATACAAGAATGCATCCACTGAAAGGTCTTCTATGGCTGAAAAGTTACACCCCAAAACCTGGGCTTTCCTAGTCCCACGACCTTCCTTTAAAACCACATTTTTCCCTTCATTTTTCAATATTTCTGTTACTTCGTCTAAAAACTGAAGGTGTTGGGTAGTGGTAACCAGACCAATTTTTTTATAGTCTTTCAGAAGAATTAAAGCTTCATTAATCACAGAGGTAACATCTAGTTGAAATTGTGCTTCTAAAAAAAGCACCGGAACCTCATACTCTAAAGGAAGTGGAGTATGTCCAAAATGAACTAGAATATCCACCATACCCTTCATATCCACATCAGAAACATCACAGGCACCAAAACAGGGATCACCAGAAATCACTGCTATTGCTCCTGTTTCATCCTCTATTTGCTTGGCAACCATTGTGGCACGGATTTTAAGGCCCTCAGGGAATTGTAATCCTACAATATGCGCGTCGATTTCCTTTATCTTTTCTATGATCTCCTCAATTTGAAGCTGATAATTGGACATAGATCACCATCTGACTATTATAATTTAAAATAAATTTAAACATTTATTAAATACACATGAATAATTATCGCTCTTAAATGAAATATTGTGATTATTTTATGAGAGCTTAAATTAAATATCAAACTTATTTACCCTCTATGATCACTTTACCATTTTTTACATTAACTTTAAGTAGTGTTTTAACCTCAAATCCGGTTTCTCTTTCAACGATCTCTCTTCCTTCACCCTTCTCTATAACCGCTACAACATCCACTACTTTTACGCCCATGCTTTTAAGCGCGTTTAAAACTGCAGCCATGGTGCCTCCAGTGCTTACCACATCATCCACCACCATTACACGTTCCCCTTCTCTCACACCGTTTATGTAAAGCTCCCCTGTACTGTAACCGGTAACTTGATGTACATCCACTTCCCCCTCCAGGCCATAAAAACGTTTTCTCACCACCACAAAGGGAATGTCCATTTTTAAGGAGAGAGCTGTGGCTATGTGGATTCCCATAGCTTCTATACATACAATTTTATCCACATCAAGATCTGCAATTTTAGAAATTGCCTCAGCAACTTCTTCCATGAGTTCTGCCTCTACCAATGGAATGCCATCGGTTATGGGATGTACAAAATAGTTATATTCGCCTTTTTTTATAATTGGAGCTCCTAATAAGCTTTTTTTGAGTTTTTCTAGCATTATTTCTCACCATATTTAATTTTATTGCTAAAATAAGTGAAATTATATCTTGCCCATTCACTTAGTAATTCTGAAGTTTTTTTAAATTAGATTATATCTATCATCACTGATTACAATTTTGATTCAATACAAACATTCTGTATGATCAGCCTAAATATTATGACCAATTTTATATAATTATAATTCTAAATATTATAATTCTATTAAACTATAATTAAATTCAATATAAGCAAATCTGAAATAAAATCATAAAATATTAAAAATGAAACTGATTATAAAAACTACAATAAGGTGAGAGATGATGCTGGGCAATTTGGGCAAGAACCTGACCAAAACCATGAAAAAACTGGCAGGAATGGCCATAATAGACGAAGAAGTAGTTAAAGAAGTAGTTAAAGACATTCAAAGAGCCCTTATCCAATCTGACGTTAACATAAAATTGGTGCTTAAACTCTCCAAAACCATAGAGGAACGATCCCTAAAAGAAGAACCTCCTAAAGGTATCACCCCCAAAGAACATATTATAAAGATTGTTTATGATGAACTGGTAAACCTATTGGGAGAAAAACCAGCGGAGATTGAAATCAGTGCTAAACCATACAAAATACTCTTCGTTGGGCTCCAGGGTAGCGGTAAGACAACCACCATTGCCAAACTATCAAAATATCTCCAGAAAAAAGGTTTCAATCCAGCAGTTGTGGTTACTGATACCTGGCGACCTGCCGCTTACGAACAGTTACGTCAACTTACCGAAGAAATGAACGTGCCTTTATATGGTGACCCTGAAAATCCTGATGCACTGGATCTGGCACGTAAAGGTCTAAAAGAATTTAAAAAGCAGGATATTATTATTGTAGATACAGCCGGCCGTCATAAGGAAGAAAAAGATCTCTTAGATGAGATGGAGCAGATCTCGGGGGTGGTGAATCCCAGCGAAGTTATACTGGTTATAGATGGTACCATAGGCCAACAGGCACGGGAACAGGCTTTAGCCTTCAGTAAAACCACCGAAATTGGATCTATAATCATAACCAAGCTGGATGGTTCTGCAAAGGGTGGTGGTGCATTATCTGCTGTAGCAGAGATCGGAGCCCCTATAAAATTCATTGGGACTGGAGAAAAACTGGATGATTTCGAAGCCTTTGACCCGGAACGCTTTATATCCCGGCTTTTAGGCATGGGAGATATTAAAACTCTTCTGGAAAAGGCAGAAGAAATAGCCCAAGAAGATGTAGACATGGAATCCATGGACGCCATGCTCAGTGGTAAATTCACCTTGAAAGACATGTACTCCCAGTTTGAGATGATGAACAAGATGGGTCCTATGCAGCAGGTGATGAACATGCTCCCCGGGATGGGGGGTAAATTACCTAAAAACGCATCTCAAGTAACTGAAGAGAAGTTAGGTAAGTACAAGATAATCATGGACTCCATGACCGATTATGAACTCACCCATCCAGAGGTTATCAAACAATCACGGGTAAAAAGAATATCCAGGGGTTCTGGAGTAAAAAATGAGGATGTTAAAGAACTTTTAAAATACTATAATGTGACCAAAAAGGCAATAAAAGGATTTGGAAAGAGAAAAATGGGCGGTCCCTTAGGACAGATGATGAGACAATTCATGAGATAAATAAATTCCAATCCTTATTAACTGATTAATCACTCAGTCATGATAATGGTTAATCAATTAAAACAAGTTTAAAAACATCTTTAATTACATAATTAAATAAATAACACTTCATAAATTAGTTAAACTCGTTTAATAATAAATTTTTTTTATCTAAATTTATGAAAAAATATATTGAAATTTTATAATGAATATCTCATAAATTAAGGGATTATCTGAATTCCATTGATGACTTATAGATTTTATAGTGTTTTATATGAACAACGAAAACAAAGAATCACAGATCAAAGAAAATGCGCTTAAAATCAGTGAAATAACTGGCGGTAATGTATGTAACCGTTGTTTAGGCAGGAATTTCTATAAGGATATAGAAGCCTCTGACAATCAGGAAAGGGGAGAGTACATAAAAAAGCTCATTTTGAATGAAAACAATCAAAAAGTGGAAAAAAATAATGATCAATGTTTCATATGCAATGATTTACTCCAATTTACAGAAAAAGATCTTACAGACTTCATAATTAATAAGATAGACTGTTCTGGAATTGAATTTTCCACATTTCTGATAGGCTGTCGTGTTCCCCCCGAAATAATCGAAAAAGAAGAGAACCTCCACAGTTCACTGAACCTTGAAGGGGAAAACATAAAAAAAGAGATTAATCGAGAGATTGGAAAAGCATTATCCCTCAAATTAGAAAAAGAAGTGGATTTTGAAAGCCCTAACCTGGTTATAATGGTAGATTTTACCAAAAATGTCAAAAATCCAAGTTTAGAATTCCAAATAAACCCCTTATTTATTGAGGGACGTTATAGAAAGCTGATAAGAGGTATTCCCCAGACTAAATGGCCCTGCAGGAAATGTAAGGGCAAAGGCTGCGAATACTGTAATAACACCGGTAAAATGTACCATGAATCAGTTGAAGAACTTATTTCTCCAGAAATACTTAAAAAAACCAGAGGTAGTGAATCCAAATTTCATGGTGCCGGTAGAGAAGATATAGACGTTAAAATGTTAGGCAGAGGCCGGCCCTTCGTAGTGGAAATCAAGAACCCCTACCAGCGAACCCTGGATCTTAATGATCTGGAAAAGAAAATAAACCAGTATACATCCAGTAAAGTGGAAGTTTCACCTTTAAAAATAGTGGGTAAAGAAAGACGTAGCCAGATAAAGACTTCCTCCACAAGTACCTATAAAACATACCGGGCTCTGGTGGATGTGGATAAAGAAATTTCTAACGATGAGTTAAAGCTACTAGATTCAATGAAAATTATAAAACAACGCACCCCACAGAGAGTATCTCACAGAAGAGCGGATAAAATAAGAACCCGAGAAATAACAAGCATACTGGCTAAAAAAATCGACTCCAAAACACTGGAATTAATAATTGATTGTGAAGGTGGATTGTATATAAAAGAACTTATATCTGGTGATGAAAATAGAACTTTGCCAAATATATCCTCACTTCTAAGCACTTCAGCTAGATGTGTACAGTTAGATGTGCTGGATGTTAAAAATAATTCATAATAATTATCACCACATAACTATGGGTTTTTAGAATAGGTTTAAGTATGATGGCCAGATTTAATAGATAATATTATAAACTCTAAAAAGAAAAATATTTTTACCATAATTTTCAACTGCATAAATATCAAATTATAAAGTTCATATAAACTACCCCTTAAACCGTCTAATGTACATTATAAGATTCTAAAGATTTCCAATCTTTTATAAATTTTTATTATTGTTCACGCGGATTTTATAGGATTTTATGAACATCAGCAAATATTTTGCAGATTATAAAATCGGTTTTAATTTGGAGTAAAAAACTAAAAAATAATCAAACTAAATAGTCAAATAATTTATTTAGTACACCCCGTAAAATTGGATCTTAAAATAAACAGATCCAAATATTCCACAAAATAAAAAATAAGTCATAAAATTATACTTCAAAATTTAATACAAAGCTATTTAAAGCCCTGAAGTTGAAACGGAGGTTTAAAAAATGAGAAGATCAAGAGGTTTTAGAAGTAAAACACGTTACAAACTCAAAAAGAGCATAAGAGCAGGTAGAACAAATCCCATTACCAAAAGGATACAGACCTTCGATGAGAATGATCTGGTCCACATCATAATCGACCCTAGTGTGCATAAAGGCCAGCCACACCCCAGATTCCATGGGAAAACTGGTAAAGTGTCAGAAAAACGTGGTAGAGCATACATAGTAGAAATTAACGATGGTAACAAAGCTAAAAAATTGATTATAAGGCCAGAACACCTC
>MVQZ01000234.1 GCA_002067565.1 Methanobacterium sp. PtaU1.Bin242
CCGCCTCATGAGGTACTCACGGAACTTTGGATGCGCTATATCTATAATTCCCAGCGCCCTTTCTCTGGTGGATTTACCTTTTAGATTAACTGTACCATATTCTGTAACCAGATAATGGGTGTCCATCCGGGGGGTGGTAATCATTGCACCGGGATCTAATCGATCCACCACTCTGGAGATGGTACCGTCTTTTGCTGTGGAGTTGAAGGCCAGTATTGATTTGCCATCTTTAGATGCAAATGCTCCTCTTACAAAATCAAGCTGTCCTCCGGTACCACTGTACTGATGACCCGCCAGAAATTCAGCATTGCACTGCCCTAAAAGATCAACCTGCAGGAGAGAGTTGATGGATATCATCCGATCATTTTTAGCAATTACTGCCGGATCATTGGTATAAGAGCAGGGGTAGCTTTCACAGGCAGGATTATTGTCCATAAATTGCAACATCTCCTGATCACCTTGAGCCACAGTAAATACATGCTTTCGTGGTTTGAGGGTTTTCCTTTCCCCGTTTATAACACCCTTCTTAATCAGGTCCACCATACCCGGTCCAAAAACTTCGGTATGGATACCCAGATCACTGTGATTATCCAGATATTTTGCCACAGCATTGGGCAGACTTCCTATTCCCATTTGTAGGGTGGCGCCATCAGGAACCATTTCAGAAATAACCTTCCCAATTGCATCTATTTCAGGGCTTATTTCCCCGCTTGGAAAGTCTTCGATAGTCGTATGATTTTCCACAACCATATCCACTTCAGAAATATGAAGGAGGGATTCTCCAAAAACCCGGGGCATATTGCGATTTGCCTCCACAATCAGAACTCTTGCTGCCCTGGCTGCAGTGGATGTGAAGTCATTGGCCGTTCCAAATGAAAAATACCCGGCATCATCCATGGGAGAAACAGTGGTTATGCAAACATCAACTCCTATAAACTCTTCTAAGAGTCTGGGAATCTGGTGTAGGTGATTGGGTACATAATACTCCAATCCAGCGCTTACCAAACCCCTGCTACCAGAGGTCACAAAACCGGTGATGGCATCCACACAATCCATCAAATCTGGAGCCAAAATCGTTGAACATGCAGGATTCATAGGCAGTTCAGAAAATAATCTTATTTTTTTCAGATCACCCTCTCTAAGTCTAGAAGCCACTGCCTCCAATAATGCGGGTGGTTCTGCCATTGTAAGACCATGAACAAGCATATCCCCCTCCATGATAGCCTTTACAGCCTCATCAGGAGTGGTTAATTTTTTCTGATACTCTTTATTATACATTTAACTTTATACCCCCTAAATTATTTCTAAAATAGCAATAAACCTCATTTTTTTGTTAGATAATTTTTTTTGTGTTTTATTATCTTTACTTTGGCCTTTAAATGTCATGTGCGGAATATTAAGAAAAATTATATTAACATTATATTACATATCTAGATTTATAAATTGTGTTCTGTCAGGGAGATCATTGTATATTTAATGTAAGAGGGGAAGAAAATGGATAATAATCAAAAACCAGAAACTCTGATTTCTTTAAGGGTTAAAGCAGTGATTGAAATGTTACCTACTGTAATAGAAATGGTTAAAAAGGTAGCCAGTCAGTATGGAATGCCTGAAACCTATGCAAGGGACCTGGAACTCGCCAGTGAAGAAGCCTGCCATAATGTGATTGAACATGCCTATGATCGGGATGAGGATGGTTATTATAATTTAGAAATCAAAAAAGATCCTAGTCGTTTTGTGGTTAAGGTTACAGATCAAGGAATACCCTTCAATCTTAAAAAACTGGAACAAGATGAACCTCATGATCTGGGTATAAAGTTAATGAGAGCCTTGACCGATGAAGTTAACAGCCACTATCTGGGTAAAGAGGGTAAAGTGGTTGAATTAGTCAAATATTTACCTTCTACACCCATAGAAACCCCTGTATCAACAGATGAAATAGAAACTGATGCAAAAGAACCATTTACGCCAGAAGATGTTTCTCTTCGTTTGATGTGTCCTGATGAAACTGTTGCTCTGGCCCGTTGTATTTATAGAGTATATGGATACACTTATCCCCATGAAGCAATTTATTACCCCCATCTATTTACATCCCTTATAGAATCAGGATTAGTTAAATCCTGCGTGGCAGTGACAGATAATGGAGAAGTGGTAGGTCATCTAGGCATATTCCTGGAAACATCAGAAGATAGAGTAGGAGAATCTGCTCTTGCAGCTGTCGACCCTCGTTATAGAGGTCAGGGCCTTTTTCCCAGGATGAAGAAGTTGATGATGGAAGAGGCAGCTAATTACAACCTTTTAGGTCTCTACAGTCGGGCTGTAACTGCACATATAGCCTCTCAAAAATCCAATGTGAAAATGGGATCAAAATTAACCGGATTTATATTAGCACATTCACCTCCTACTGCCATATTTAAAAAAATGAACGCTAAAAATGATGATTACAGACGAAGCGTAGCCCTGTTCTATGTCCCTGTTGCCGAGGAAGGGGAAAAGAAAGTATATATCCCCCAGAAACATGCCGAAATTCTGGAAAAGATTTACTCTCACCTGGAACTGCAAAGAGAACTTATTTACCCTTTATCTTTAGAAATACCACTGGAACCACAATCAAAAATTCATTCCCATTTACTTCCGGAAATGGGTTCAGTTTTTCTCAGGGTTAACAAGTTCGGGGTTAATTTTATTGATGAATTACGTTTATATATCCAGGAGATGTCCATGAAGGGAATTGAACTCATTGTTCTGGACTTACCCCTGGAAGACCCGGCCACCGCATTAATAACCTCAAAAATCGAGGAATTAGGATTCTTCTTCAGCGGAATCATTCCAGAATTTTTAAATGGAGACGCCTTAATTTTACAGTACTTGAATAATGTGTCTTTTGATCCAGATAAAGTAGCTGTTTACTCAGATTTCGGGGAGGAAGTCTTTTCATATATAGTAAAAGAGTGGGAAAGGAGCTCTAAACTCTAAAAAATACTTTATTGTGAAAATCCCTTTATATTTTTAATATTAAATGAATTACTGCGTATATTTAAAAATCAAAAAAAACGAAATTAAATCATAAAGCCTTTTCACTTCTTTTACCCGGAAATCCCAGATATTCCATGGCTCTGTTCCTGACCCGGATCATCTCCCTGGTCCTGGAACCATTCATGTCCTTCGGTTCGGGATAATTCAAAGAAAACACCATCTTACCACCTATACCGACCCCTCCCAAAGTCAAGGGAATATTATCCCTTATGGGCTGCGGTAGAGGAATAATACTATCAATTTTAAGGTCACCATATGTATCTGGTATGTTGAGCCGTCCTAAATTTGCTATATCTGTATCCGGGAACATTTTTTCAGATATGTTTATCATATTAAAAGCAATGTTCTTTTTATCCTGTGAAAACCTCAAAAGGTTCTCGGTACGGTTATAGGCATCAGGGATAAATTTTTCAAAAAACGCAAAACAGGATAATGCATCCAGAAATGTAGGATCACAGTCTAGAACTTCCATTCCAAAGGAATCCAGATTATTCACTCTTTTATGGATCTCCTTATGTAATGTGGATGCGTTTTCCCAGAAAGATTTTTTAAGGTTATAACTGTATGAAAACTGTGAAGCACCTGCACATAAACAGAAAACATCCTCTATGGCTGCGGTTGCATGCCTGCGCAGGTCAAATGGGACTGAGATCTGTTTCTTTTTTTTTGCAAATAAACCAACTACATCCTCATATGCAACAATGAAAGCAGTGGCAATAGCAGACCCAATGCTAACACCATTTTCTTTACATATTTTTGAAAGACTTTCTGTTTCATGAGGCTCAAATTCGACAAGAACAGTACCAAATCTATTTTTCTCCCAGTATGCCCTATAAAGAGCATTATAATCTTCAGTGGTGAAAAAATAGGGATTTTTCTTCCACCGCCAGTTGGAATATTTCACCAATAAACGGATCATAATTGAAGAAAGTGAAAACCCACCTTTTGGAATAAAATCCATGATATCTAATGGTGCAGTAACCCTGTTTTCTTGTTGAGGATCTGTGTAATTTTTAAGCAGATCCCGAATTAAATGTATCAGAGACATACCATCACAGATGCTGTGACTGCATATAATAACCAGATCGGTCACCTCTTCTGAGTTTAAAAGTATAAAACGAATCAAAGGACCTTTTTTTAGATCACATGGAATTTGAAGATTATCCTGTAACTCTTCAAACCATTGCGTGTCTCTAAACCTGGAAACTGTCTTAACCTCAGGTGAAGGAACATTATCTGTTGAAAACCATGCATCATGATTTTCATCGAACAGGAT
>MVQZ01000235.1 GCA_002067565.1 Methanobacterium sp. PtaU1.Bin242
AAGCGTAGACTTACCAGAACCAGAAGGCCCCATAATAGAAATAAACTCCCCCTTCTTAACCACCAAATCAATACCGTTCAAAGCCTTAATCTTACCATTATCATAACTCTTTTTAAGATCCTTAATCTCGATGATATTTTCTTCATCTATGACATCGGATTTTTCTTTAATGTCACTATCACCTTCAATAACACCATCATTGACCTTCTTGTCAATGTTATCCTCCTCAACGACATCATCTCTGACATTATCATCAATGTCATCCTTAACAACATCTTCAATATTCTCTTCAATAGGATTGTCCTCTTCTAAAGTCTCCAGATAATTCAATTTACCCCCACACTGACATTCTCCAAACTCTTCGGGGGATTCATCTTCCTGAAGTTCATAATAACCTGAACAATTTTCACAGATCAAATAACCCATAAAAACCACTAATTTAAACCAATAGTAATTAAATTATATTAATTTAATATTAGTTTAGACCACAATCCTAAATATTTATTTATTTTTAATTAAGATCATTCGCTTTTATTAATGTCATATGAATATTTTTTAATGTTAGAAAAAATGAAATTAGAAAAAGATTTTAATTCATTACTGCTATTTGATAAAAAAATAATTATCTCGGAGAATAAACTAAGCTTTTTGTTTAAATTTCTTTAAAATTACTGATAGGTCTGATTCGTCTTTTTTCTGTTCGTTTATCTTCCCATCCAGCACATTTAAAATCCGATCAGCCATCTGAGCCACATAAGGCTCATGAGTAACCATCACCAACGTAACCTGTTCCTTGGTGTGAAGATCCTTAAGCAATTTCAATATGATATCACCTGTTTTAGAATCTAAAGCACCAGTCGGCTCATCCGCCAGAATAATCGAAGGCTTATTCACCAAAGCCCTTGCAATAGCCACCCTCTGCCTCTCACCGCCAGAAAGCTTAGTCGGATTCTGATCAACCCTATCAGCCAAACCAACAGCACCCAAAAGCTCCAAAGCCCTCCTCCTCATCTCCTTACTGGAAAGACTGGTCTCAAACATGGGAATCTCCACATTCTCCAAAACATTCAGATTAGGTATCAAATTATGCATCTGAAAAACAAAACCAATCTCCTTGGAACGAAACTTACTCAAATCCCTACTCTCCATCAAATCAATACCAGCCACACCAATAGAACCCTCATCAGCCCTATCCAAAGCCCCAATCATATTCAAAAGCGTAGACTTACCAGAACCAGAAGGCCCCATAATAGAAATAAACTCCCCCTTCTTAACCACCAAATCAATACCATTTAAAGCCTTAATCTTACCATTATCATAACTCTTTTTAAGATCCTTAATCTCGATGATATTTTCTTCTTCATTCATAACGCAACGCCTCAGTTGGTGCTAGTTTAGATGCTCGATAGGCAGGGTATAAACCACCAATTACACCTACCAGTAGAGCAACTCCAAATGCTCTTAATAATGTATCCAGCGAAAGTACAGGTTTGATAACAGATCCTGTTGAGGAGAGAAGATTTAATATAATTTCAACCCCTACCACACCTAGGATGATGCCAATCACAGCAGCTACCAGGGTCAATACTATTGATTCACCAAGTATCATGGCCAGTATTCTGCTGCTTTTCCATCCTACAGCTTTTAGAACTCCGATTTCACGAGTTCTCTCAAATACAGACATAATCATGGTGTTTATAACGCCTATACCACCAATAATAATGGCCAGTAGTGATATTGCCCATGAAGCTGTGTTTATAACACCTAAACTCTGATTTATTCTATTGGCCTGATCTGCAGCTGTAGTTGCTGATAGATCATTGGGATATGTATTCTGGATTGTCTGGCTCACTTGGGTTACATTAGCATTGTCATTGACCTTAACCACTATAGTACTTACTTTATTTTGGTTACTGGTTAAATTTTGAAGTTTAGATAGTGATATAAATGCCCCCATATCTTGGATGAAGCTTCCAGTTTCATATGTCCCTGTTATTTTGAAATCCGTTCCGAAAAGATTTATACTATCCCCTACTGTCTTATTAAGATTTTGAGCAAGTGATTTGCCCAATATGATTTCATTTAAACCTTCATTTGAGAAACTCGTACCATTTACACTATCAATTCCTACCAGACTTAATTTGGTGCTGTCGATACCGCTGACTGAAAATCCCATCGGACCAAAATTAGAAGAACTGGAACTAGTAGTTGTAACACTTGTGACATTAGCAGTGGCTCTTAAAATTCCTGCAGTATCCTTAACTCCACTGATATTTTTTATGTCTATTGCTACACTTTCATCTATGGTCCCGCCACTGGATCCAAAAGTGTTGGAGCCTATCTTAGCAACTGAAATTTCAGCTGCTCCTGCCTTAAGGGTACTCTGAGTGGAGGCTTGAAGCCCGCCAGTCACCATTCCCAGAGCTACAATGGTTGCTATTCCAATGGCAATTCCAACTATTGCCAGGGATGCTCTGGTTCTGTTTCTAAATGGATTTTTAATTATCAAAGATAAAAATGACATAACATTCATTATGTAAATAGCTTGATTAAATAATTATGCACAATTCATGCACAAATTATTTACAAATCAATTAATCGTATTTATTACACTATAAAACCCTCAATCACTTTCTGGTTATTTTAATGAGAATTGATAAAGCAATTAACTGAATCAAATTAACAAAAAACAGTGGTTTGACAGGCTCATGGAATTCTGAAACAAGGACTCCTGGAGGAGGAGAAGGGGGTAGAATAACTTGTAAGCCTAAAAATAAAGTAATAAAAACATTCTGGATGAGTATCAAAGTTGTGAAGTATAAAAGACCTATGGTAAATCCTGATTTTATCTGTTTATATGTTTTCCAGTAAGAATAGAGTAATCCCAACAGTAGACAGACATTAATCACTCCAAAAATTAAAGCCAGATAAATTAAATAGATTATTATCCAGTTCGTCCCTCCAAGCTCCACGATTACCATATTTTTTCCTCTATTGGGTTATAATTTAATTTATTTTTTAATAGATTAATTTTTTTCACTTAATCCCTTCCAGATATCATGGAAAAGATCGTAATTCTGGTCCATTTCATCTGATAGAAAATATAATTCTCCGTATTTATGCTTTCCACTGGATGTGATCACATTATTTTCCTCTAAAACTTTAAGATGATGCCTCACAGTTTTATAATTAAGACTCAACTTCTCAGCAAGTTGATGTGCATTATATGGCCTTTCATGCAATATCATAATAATTTTTGCCCTGTTAGGCCCCCCTGTTGATCCTGCGATCAGCCACCACAGTAGCTTTTTCATGTAAGTCTCCATGAGAATTTTGAAATTAAACTATACTGCAGACGAAATTAATTCAAATTATATTAAATTATACTAATGTAAAAATATTTTATATTAAATAGAACAGACTCTAAAACCCTCATCAAATGCTTTTAAATTAATTTTTAACGATTTTTCTGGCAAATTATCTTTCATTGATTCTTTCAGGTATTTTTTATCAACTGGAAATCCGGGTACTGCCGCTGCCCCTCCCAACATCACCATGTTTAGGGATAAAATGTGCCCTGATTCTTTGGCAATCTGGATAGCATCCAGTGCAAATAATTTCCTAGATTTAGATTCCAGTTCCTCCAGGATCACTGAAATTTCAGGATAGGGATATTTGCTGGCGTTTATATTAAAAGGCATTGTAGGAGAGGTATTGGTAACCACATAACTTTCCTCATTAATCTTACCAACAGCCCTCAGGGCTTCCAGTGGCTCAAATGCCAGAAGAATATTGGCTTTACTTTCTGGAATGATGGGGCTTTGAGCCTGACCTATCTTAAGTTCGGTGGAAACCACACCACCTCGCTGGGCCATGCCATGTATTTCACTCATTACTACCTGTTTTCCCATTTTCATAGCTGCTTCGCCCATTATAATGGAAGTTTTTATGATTCCCTGTCCTCCGACACCAGAAATATAAATATTATACGGTTTCATGAAATTAATCTCCTTAATGTATCTTCCGGGGGATAATATGTTTCATTAAATCAACTGCTATTTATAATATCATTCTAAACCACATGAAGTATTTACTACAAAAATTTATTTTTTTACCCCAATAGCCTTTTCTGGGCATATCTGTATACAAACACTGCATCTGCGGCAGAGTTGTGGATCTATCTGAATGGTATAATCATCTGCACGGTATATGGCGGGACAACTGAGTTCATCTAAACAGTTATTACAGTTATTACAGTCATCTTTAACTTCAATGATGAAATTCTTTTTCTTTCCTTTATTTTTAATGAGCATACAGGGATATTTAGATATTACCACTGCCATTCCCGGATACTGGATGGCCTGTTCTATTACTCGTTGGGATTTTTTTAAATTCAATGGGTTTATGATTTCAATAAATTTAACACCTGCTGCTTCCACTATTCTCTCAATTGATATCTCTGGAGCTTCATATCCCATCCCATCCACAGGAAGGCCAGGGTTAGGTTGGCCACCTGTCATGGCTGTGGTTCTATTATCCAGTATAACCAGTACAAATTGGTCTTTATTATGAACAGCGTTAATAAGTGGCGGAATACCGGCATGGAAAAAGGTAGAGTCCCCTATAAAGCTTATAATATTTTGTTGGGTAGCTTTGGAGAACCCGCAGCTGGTTCCAACGGACGAACCCATGGAAAGTAGATAATCACCAGCTTCATAAGGAGGTTCTATTCCCAATGTATAACAGCCAATATCTGTAGGGAAAATGACATTTTCCAGATTTAAATTAGATATGGCTTTTTTCACAGAATAATAAACTGCACGATGAGGACATCCAGGACAGAGGGTGGGTGGACGTTTAGGCAGAGTTAATTCCGTTTTCCGACTTTTTTTTATTTTTTTATTCGTTTTAATACCCAAAACCTTGTTAATTCCTTCTAGAATTATATCTGGACTAAATTCATATATTAATGGTAATGTACCATTTAATTTACCGTGTACTTTCTTTTTAAGGCTGTATTTGCCCACTATGGCCATTACATCTTTCTCCATCACCGGATCGACTTCTTCCACCATCAGTATTTCATCCACATCCCGTATAAATTCTAAGATAGTGTTTTCAGGAAATGGATAGGAAAAAGTTATTTTAAGCACATTCACAGGTAGATCATTTTCCTCAACTACATCCATTACATAATTAAAGGCACTTCCACTAGTTATAACTCCCAAATCACCCTTTTTATGGAATAACTTATTTAAGGAGGATTGATCTGCCTTTAATTCCAGTTTCTTAATCTTATCTACCAGTTTCTGGTGCATATTACGGGCAACCTCTGGTACTGGTACAAAGCGTAGTGGATCCTTTTTAAAGAATCCTTTCCTTTTTTCTTCATTAACAGAATCAACTTCCACTATTCCACGCATATGAGATACCCGTGTGGTGGTGCGCATTAGAATGGGTATCTGGAATTCCTCTGACAACTGAAAACCATATTTCATGAGATCCTTTACTTCCTGGGGATTTGAAGGCTCTAACATAGGCATGTTTGCTAGGCGAGCGTAGTATCGGTTATCCTGCTCATTTTGAGATGAGAACATGGAGGGATCATCTGCTGAGAGAATTATCATTCCCCCATTTACTCCAGAGTAGACCACACTCATCAGGGAGTCTGATGCCACATTTAAACCAACATGTTTCATGAAGGTGAATGATCTAAGTCCTGAAGCTGATGCGGCAGCTGAAACCTCCAGTGCAACCTTCTCGTTGGTTGAAAACTCAAAGTAGATATCAGCATCCTTAGCAATTCTGGAGAGTACGTCTCCAATTTCAGAAGAGGGCGTACCAGGATATGTGGAGGCTACAGAAATCCCTGCCTCTAGCGCTCCCCTTACCGCAGCTTCATTTCCTAACAGAAAAAGATTTTCACCCTTTTGAGCCGTTAAAATTTCTTTCATATTCATAAACATCCCTTTATAACAAAATTTTTAATATTTATTATTATAAGTTGTAAACCCACTTTAATGGGTTTTAAACTAGTTGAACCAAGTTTTAGACTATTTAGACAAAATTTCATGAATCAGTAATACTACAGATATATTAATTTACTTTTAAACTACACTTACCTTTATATAAAGGTTTTTTATATTAAGATTTTCATTTAAAATGAATTTTTAAAAATGAGAATAAATAATAGGACACCCCGAAAACTGATTAAATCAAAATTTATTATTAATCATGTGATATATCGAGTGAAATAACTTTATAATAAGATATTAATCCCATTATGAAAATTAATCCTATTACGCTAAAAAGTATTGAAAACATGAAAAATAAATATAAAATCAACGATCTGGAAGTGGAATATGAGACTATCCACCGTAATATTAAATATCCCCGGTTGGAGATCAAAACCGGTTATCTGTACCTTATTTTACCAAATGGATATGATAATCCAGAGCAACTAATTAAAAAACATGAATCATGGATATACAGAAAGGTCTCTCATATTATAAACTCCAAAAAACAGGCAGAAAACAGAAAATTAGACATGAAGCGTTCTGATGAGGAGCTTAAAGACTTAATATTATCATATGTAAAGAGTATATCCCAAGAACTTGATGTAAATGTTAATAAGGTTCGTTTTCAGAGGATGAAATCAAGATGGGGTAGCTGCAGCAGTAAGGGAAATCTAAACTTCAACCGTTATCTGAAATACCTGCCCGCTCAACTGATAGAGTATATCGTTTTTCATGAAGTAGCTCATCTCTTGGAGATGGGGCATAATAAAAAGTTTTGGAGTATAATATCAACAAGATTCCAGAATTATAAGAAAATGGAAGATGAATTACTGATTTATTGGCTTTCGGTTAAGGATCTGGAGGGTATTGAATAACTAAAATTAACAAATATATGATTGATTCCG
>MVQZ01000236.1 GCA_002067565.1 Methanobacterium sp. PtaU1.Bin242
TATGGTTTATGACCCGCTAATATGATCTGTTGGTTTAATTCATGTTCATCCACAATTTTTTGCAGATCATCATAAGCATCGCCATCCCCAATAACAAGGAGCTTTAAATTACCATTGGAGTTGTTGCTTAATTCTAAAGCTACTTCCTTAAGTCCTGAGAAATGATATAAGAAGCCCATGAAGAACAGTATTATATCATCGTCTTTAAATCCATGTTCTTTACGAATTTGTGAGCCGTTTAAATCCGGATTGAATTTTTCTAAGTCAACACCAGCCCCTATTACTTTAGTATTCCTAGCCCCCAGGTTCTTTACATAATCTTCCAATTCATGGTTGATGGTGATGACTAAACTGGAGTTTTTAAGGGTAATTTTCTCTAAATACCTTCCTAAAAACCGGAATGGTTTTTCAGGAATCAGAAGATGAAGAACATCAATCCAGTAATAGATAAAAGGTATATTTTCCTTTTTAGCAATTCGACTGGCTAAAAATGTATTGATAATTCCAAAACCAACTATTACATCTGGTTTATATTCTTTTATCTGACGGTTTATCTCTTTTCTATGGGAGATCATAAGTGAAGAGTAGACAAAACAGGGGATTTGAATTATACTAGGTCTAATAACCTGAATATGGGCATCAGGATGAATTTTATTATAATTATCCAAGACTTCCCTTCTAGTGAAAAGGCCTTGTTCTTTATCTCTCTCAATGGGAAAATCAATCACTTTTATTTCATGACCTCTTAATGATAATCTTTCCATTAAATGGTGTTGCTGGTGAGGATTCCTTTTAATCCAATCAGATTCTTGAACAACTAGTATTTTCAATATGATCCGCTCTCTATCCTTATTTTAGCACTAATTAGAATTCAGCGCTCTGGCTAATATTTTCCCAGTTGTTTTCAAACCAGTTATAGGTTTCTTTTAACCCCTGATAGAAAGTGACTTGGGGTTTGTAATCCAGTATTTTTTTAGCTTTTTCAATGGAAGACAATAGGCAGGTTTTAGCGTCCCAGTCCCTTCTAGTAACATAGTTTATGCCTTCTCTGTTACCTGTTAACTTATTGATCTGCTGGGCCATGTCTATGACTCTGGTTTCTTTACCAGACCCTAAATTGATGGATTCACCAACTGCTTCATCTACAATTCCCATGGCCATTAATCCCTGTACAATGTCATCTACATAGGTCCAGTCTCTGGTTTCTGTCCCATCACCAGTAATAGGCAATGGCTGTCCATTCATGGCCCAGAAAAAGAAGTTAGGAATCACATTACGATACTTCCCTGGAACTTCTCCCGGTCCAAAAACATTGAAAAATCTGGCATTAACAATGGGTAGATCATACAGATTATAAAAATAATTGGTGTAAAGCTCACCTAAAAGTTTGGTTACCTGATAAGGAGTATGGAGACTGATAGATACATCATGTTCTTCGAAAGGCATTTTAGAATCCAAACCATAAACACCACACCCGGATGAAGAATATATGAAACGCTCCACTCCACTGGAGTGGGAATGCTCCAGGACTTTAAGGATACCCAATCCATTAACCATCAGATCCTTTTCAGGGTTATCCACAGAATTCTGGTTGGCGAAGTGTGCTGCCAGGTGAAAAACATAATCAGGGGTTTCCTTAAAAACCAGTTTAAGCTTCTCATCATCCAGTATATCTCCTTTAACAAATTGTATATTATCTGCTGAGGGAATGTTCCATGGGTAAGATGAGTCCAAGTTATCCAGGATAATGATTTTTTCTGCATGTCTGGAAAGCTTTAACGATAAATTACTTCCCACACATCCTGCACCACCAGTTATTAAAACTGATTTGTTTTGGTATGCTGAGTAGTCCATTCTAATTCTCCAATTGATAATACTGTTTCATCCATTTCTTAATTCTCCAATTGATAATACTGTTTCATCCATTTCTTAATTCTATAATTGATAATACTGTTTCATCCATTTCTTAATTCTATAATTGATAATACTGTTTCATCCATTCTACTGTTCTTTTTATTCCTTCTTCAGGGGTAATTTTGGGGTCATGATTTAAATCTTTTATGGCCTTGGAAAAGTCAATGGATTTCACAGTGGTTGTAAATGGTTCTGCTTCCTTATAGGTCACTAAAGAATCATCTATTCCAACCGCTTCTAAAACAATATCAGAATATTCTTTTATGTCTTTCTCCCATTCCTGCTTTCCACCAACATTATAGACTTCTCCTGGTATGAAGTTGTCCATAATATTGGCAAATGTACAGACAGTATCTTCCACATAATCAATAATTCTTTTATGGCCTTTATACACAGTGTATGGTTTGTTATATAGGGCATGGTATATAAAAAGAGGAATAAATCCTTTATAAGGATTGTATTTTTCATGAGGACCGTAACAATTGACCGGTCTTACTCGCACCGTCTCTGTATTGTGCATGGTAGCTGAATTTTGACACATGAGCTCTCCCGCCCATTTGGTAATGGCGTAATCATTCATCTGATAGGTGTCTTTGATGGGATTTTTTTCCATAACATCCTCACGCATTAATCCATCATAATCACCATAAACCTCTGCTGATGAAAAAAATATCATTCTAAAATCTAGTTTTTCCTGCAGACGTATCATATGTTTGCTTCCAATTACATTGGTCTGCCACAGATTTTCATAATATTCTTCACCATTCCAACGACCATATTCAGCTGCCAGGTGATAAACATAATCAAATTCATGGTTTTCAAAAACCCTTTCCAATTGACGATAATTACCAACATCAGCCCTTAAATAATTATCGTAATGATGATGAAGTAAATCAACAGACAATACTTCATGTCCTCTACTTTTTAGTTCATTTACTAGGTTGGTTCCAATAAATCCAGCACCACCAGTCACCAAAATATTCTGGGTTTCTATTTTTCCATCCTCCTATCATATCAGATATTATTACAATATTATATTATAATCTCTAAAAAAGAGGTTATAAGTTTCTGATAAATAAATAATTCGGTATTTACTTTAATTTTTATGATGAATTAGACTGATTTAGAGTTAATTCAATAAGGCGTTTAATTCATACAAATATGATTTCGAATAATCATAGTTCAATAAATAATAAAAATTTGATTTATTCCATTATAGAATTATGCAATCTTATCTAAAATGGCCTGATGCATCCTTCGTATGAACTCGATGCGATCCTCATACTTTAAAACATCCAGATAACCCTGTGCAACCAGATTAAAGGCAAAAGGTGTTGGTATTTTGGTATCTATCTGATTCACACCCATTTTACCTTCTTCTATATATTTCAGGACCTTTTTAGCATTTTTAACATCCATGTAATCTTCCATAACCTCTCTGCGGGCTTCTTTAAGGATGGAGAAGTTTTCATCCAGATCCTTTACAAACTTTAAGAGGATCTTTCCCTTAACCTGCTGGCGGGATACACTCTTCTCCTGTCCCTTATATCTTCGGAGAATCATCAAAGAACGCCCAGCGCAATGTCGGAAACGCCCAGCCAGAGTTTCGGTTTTATCAATGGCTTTGACCAGCATATTCTCCAGATTCTCAGAGTTCAATTCTTTAAAAGCCTCAAGACCCCCTATTTTACCATCACTGGAGAGGTAAAATCCATTATCTGAAACAGATATCATCACATCTCGTCTGTATTTTTTGGCTATAAGGTAGGCCACCGCCCGGGAAAGAGCATCATTCACCCGCCGACCAAACAGGCTGTGGAAAACCACAAACTTCCTCCCACCAAAACCGGTGTAGAATTCCACCAGTAAATTTTTAAGGCTGGGTATCTGGGCGTAGAGGTACTGCTCCCGGAAGTACTGGTAAATGGAGTTAGAAGCATTATAATCCACATAAAGATATTCATGGATAAAATCCATAATCTCTTCCTTACTACGACCATACTGGAATTTACTTTCCATTATACCCCGGAATCTCTGAATATCCACCGCCAGATCAAATGCGAGTGGCAACTGCTCGGAAAACCAGGAGGGAATGGTGGGCGGTCCTGATGAGGGGGTGACATTCACGGTCATCCCCCGGGCATAATTGAACCGATAAATATTCCCCCCCAGTACAAAGGTATCTCCCTTCTGCAGTTTTTCCATGAAATCCTCCTCAATACGACCCACCACCTGACCATTGCACTTCACCCGAGCAGCAGATCTATCAGGAATAGTACCTATGTTGGTGGAGTAGAGCATTCTGGCCAACTTACCCCTTTTACCGAACCTTTTCTGGTCATAATCAACCCAGATCTTGGCATAAACATAACGATCCTCTAAACTAGTGTAATCCCCTGATAGATAACTTAAAACACTTATAAAATCATTTTCTGACAATTTATGGTAAGGATAGCTGCATCTGATCAGGGAATATGCTTCATCTATATCCCAGGGGTGTTCAATGGCCATCCCATATATGTGCTGGGATAAGACATCCAGACAATTATGGGGAATGTTAATATTGTCGATTTTACCTTCCAGGGCATTTTTAAGGATGAGTGAACATTCCACCAGATCATCACGATCCACCACTATGATCCGGCCCTTTGATTTATCATGCAGACGATGACCACTTCTTCCAATTCGCTGCAGAGCTCTGGAAACAGATTTGGGGGAGCTTACCAGCACCACCAGATCAATAAAACCAATGTCAATACCCAGCTCCAGGGAGGTTGAGGAAACCACCACCTTTAGCTCACCGTCCTTGAGTTTATCCTCAGCCTCCAGGCGAAATTCACGGGAAAGTGAGGAGTGATGGGCCATGATATTCCCTTCATTATAATCATCTGGGAATCTTTTTTTCAGATTAAAAACCACACTCTCCGTACCACTGCGGGTGTTGGTGAAAATAAGGGTGGTTTTATGGTCCTTTATAAGATCATGGAGCATTTCATACAGCGCATTATTAGTTTTATCGGGATCAGCCTCCACTATATCTTCCACCGGACAGAGAACCTTCATATCCAGCTTTTTAAGGTAGTTTACATCCACTATTTTACAATCCCTGACTTTTCCCTCTTTATAACCCACTAAAAAATGAGCCATCCTATCCAGGGGATGAACTGTGGCGCTTAATCCTATTCTGGTGAAATTACCTGCCAGTTTCTGCAGTCGCTCCAGGGTCAGGGTCAGGTGAACTCCTCTTTTATTATCAGCCAGGCTGTGGATCTCATCAACTATAACATATTTCACTCCCTGCAGCTTCTCCTGGAATTTAGGAGCGCAGAGAAGTATGGATAATGTCTCTGGAGTGGTTATCAGGATGTGGGGGGGTTTCTTTAACATTACTGATCTCTGGTACTGGCTGGTATCACCGGTACGAACTGCCTTTCTAATTTTCAGATCGTGACCGGCAATCTCCTCAATTCCCTTTAAAGGTTCTTCCAGGTTCTTTTCTATATCATTATCCAGAGCCTTCAGAGGGGAGATGTATATGCAGTAAACTTTATCCTCCATCATTTCCATCTCAGATAGATAGGTTAACTGGCTGATTATGGAAAGAAAGGCGGTCAGTGTTTTACCTGAGCCGGTGGGTGATGAAACCAGAATGTTGCTACCATGATGAATGTCCACCAGCGATTGCTTCTGGGATTGAGTGAAGGTGCTAAACCTATTTTTAAACCATTTCTTTACCCATGGATGTAATAGTTTATAAATATCCTTATCAGGATATGTCTTTTCCTGTTTAATTATCATTTAAGCTTTTTATCTCCAATTATATTTTTTTATTGCAGTTAAAATATTGAGTCTGTAAATTTTTTCTAGCATAAATATATAATATTTTATAAGGATTTTGATGAATTCTCTTTTTTGGGTAATTTGTAGTATTGTTTTTGTTAATTGAAAGGATGAAATTTTAAGATTTTAATTAGTGATTAATAAAAAGAAGATTTATTTCAATAGAATCTATCTTTAACTGCTATTATATCTCTGATTTTACCAAAGGGAAACACTTCAAAGTTTTCAACTGCAAATATTTCCAGTTCTTCCCCTGATATTTTCTTTATGAAGGGAGATAATGGTTTTTCCTGGAGAATATCTGAACCCTCGGTTACGAAGTTGAAGGATGGCATCACTACCAGATTCCAGTGCTTATACTGCCCTGCCAGGTAACATTTGATTTTCTCCACTCGTTCTCCGCTTTTAAGCCCGATACAGGGATGTTCATGGCCTATTATTAAATTTTTAACTTCCTTCTCCTTTAATCCGGGAATAATTTTATGTCCGTGCAGTATTAGGTAATCTCCTATTTGATGGCTTTCCTGCACTTCCAGTCCAGTTTTTTGGGCTATAAACTGGGTGAAATTATCATGATTACCCTTTATTAGGATTATTTTTTTAAAATTCTCCCCTAAAAAATCCAGGAATTTTATGGTTTCACTCCATTCCTGATGAGTAATTTTGCCAAATTCATGTTTTAGATCCCCATTAACTATTATTTTGTTACAGGAAGATTTTCGCTGAATTTCCCTCAGTCGTTCCACAATAAGGGGATACTGGAATCGGGGAACCATAATACCCTCTGCATTGAGGGATTGCTCATAACCCAGATGAAGATCAGAAATAACTAAATAATCCTTAATTTTTAAGGCTAGATCAAAGATAGATGCGTCGTATATTTTATTAAAATCCATTTATTTGGTCCTTTTAGTTATTTAAATAGTTTTATGAGTATTTATCATATTATCATGGATTTTATTATGTAGACCTTGTTTTAGTCTAAATTTCTACTCCAATCAATATCTAATTATAAGATATAATATTTCCAATTAATTTCAGGAATAATCCAACTATCAAAAAATAAATTATTTTTTTTGGATATTAATTAATATAAATATCAAAAGTGATGGTTCTTTTATAAATAATTTTTTATAAGATATGGGTTCTATATTCAAGACCTTATAAAACTTCAAAGAACTTATATTTGGATTGTTTTTTTCAAAGATCAAAAAATGTCCAGAGAATCTTCAGGCAAACAGCTACAGCATCCATTTCTATTAAAAAATCCGAATTTGCCAGTCCCGATACGAACATCATAGAGATTGCAGGCGGATTAGACCGGTGACCCTCCAAACTTGTTGGAATACTTCCAAGCCCTGTTCTAGAGATTGACCTTCAACCAGGTGCAAGTTCCATTTGATGATATGCTCTAGTCCTGCGCCAGCAGCCTATAGGGCTTCTTGCATATTTTCAAATATCTGGTAGACTTGAATACCTCTCCTTTTTTCATTAAAATATCACCACATTCTAAATCAACCCAAATTCATCCTGGTATCATCAGGGTTTTTTATGACTTTTCCACCAGTTCTTTGAGCTTTCGAAGGGCATTTGCCCACATATCTTCATACATTCCCTTATAATCATCTGGTATATCCATAACTGGAGATAAATCCACCATTACTACGGTCTTTCCATTTATTGCTTTAAATGTGTAGTTTTCAAGCGCACCGGCGTATATTTTCGCCTCTTTGCTTGAAATATCTTCCCTCCCATCTTGTACCATACCGATGTTTTCAATTGAGACGAATTGGTATGGATGATTTTCTTTTATTCGAAATACAGTACCGGACATTTTACCTGATTCATCAGGTGCTAGGAAAAATATCTTACTTCCCTTACTCCAGTCACCCTCAAAATGCGAACCGGGCATAAACACATCAGTCCACAGGGGATAGGTTTCCTTTCCTAGCATTATTTCCCATACTTTTTCCTTACGCGCATCTATAACTATTGAGAAATGTAGTTCTTCCATTAGATTATCTCCCTTTATTAAATTCATTTAAATTTAACTATCTTTCCCTCATAGGCATGTTTCAATTTCTCCACATCAAGTTTATTCATCTGCATCATGGCTTGCATTACTTTCTGGGATTTATCCTTATCCGGATCTTTTAAATATTCTCCTAAAATGGTGGGCACGATTTGCCAGGCCAGCCCATATTTGTCCTTAACCCAGCCAGGTCCCAGTTCCACTCCGCCCTCTGAAAGCTTCCCCCACAAATCATCCACTTCTTCCTGATTTTCACATTTAACGAAAAGAGATATGGCAGGATTGAAGGAAAAATGCGGTCCACCATTTAAGGCAATGAATTCCTCTCCTTCAAGCTTGAAAGTTACAGACAATACAGTTCCAGCTGGCTGGGGTCCTGCTTCACCATAGTACATGGTGTCAGTTATTTTTTGAGTTTTTAAAGATAGAAGTATAAAAATCTGCAGCTTCCTCGGCTTTATCATTAAATGATAGAAAGGTGACGATTTTTTGCATATAAACATTCCTCCTTTAGTTTTATAGGCAATAGGTAAATTAAATACCATTTTATGAATTATAATGAATCAGATGTCATCAGTTCCAATATTGGTTTACATCCAACACATCATATGATCTAATCAAGTTCTTCATTGTTTCATGATTGTTTCAATAGGACATAACCACTTGAAATTTGTTTGAACACTGGAAAAACCAAGATATTCAAAAACACCATGTAACTTCTCATTACTCCTATTCAGGTTGGGGGACTGATTCCCATGGTAAAACTACGTATTTAAGTCATGTTAATAAATTCTTGCAATCCAGATAGAACTTTTGATCTATTTTAATTATTTTTTGTCCCTTTTTACAATTTTTTTACATCTTCTTCAGGATTTCATCCAGACGATCGTAGGAATCATTAACTCCCTCCTCCATGCCTGATTGAAGCATCCCATCACGATCCTCAACAGACTGGAAGACAGATTGGGCAATCATCCTAGTTCTGTTATCAGGTAATGCTTCAAATTTCACAGTTTGGAGGAGCACATGTCCTGTTTCGGGCAGTCCTTCAAACTCAAAGGTGCTGATAATCCTCTCAGGGGCAAGAACCTCATGATTCACTCCGTGAAATACAAACTCATTACCTTCCTGATCTTTTTGAATATATCGCCATGATCCGCCTTTTTTTGGCTCAAAAATTTCTATGGTTGTACTGAGCCCTCTCAGTCCAATCCACTGAGCATAAAGTTCTGGATCAGTAAATGCTTTAAAAACAAGCTCTTGGGGTGAGTTAAACTCTCTTGAGATTAATATTTCTTGTTTATCGGGTTTTACGATAAGTT
>MVQZ01000237.1 GCA_002067565.1 Methanobacterium sp. PtaU1.Bin242
AAGTGAAAAACCAGAACCAGTAGCTGAAGAAGTCTTGGAAGAACGTATTAAAGATAAAAAATAATTTATATTGAATCTTACAGTTGATTGTAGAATAGATCCTTTATTTTTTCTCTATTCTTCTTAATTTTTTTTAAGTATGCATGATGCAATATTATTATAATTTTAAATGTTTGTTGATTTAATTGACAAATGCATTCGTAATACTTTTTTTTGGATATAGATCTATATTTTCCACAATTGGAAAAATTTTTAAGTTTTAACAGAATTGATTAATTAAATAAGAATTTAAATTAATTATTTCCCGATTTTATACGTAATATGGGCAATTTTTAATATTTCACTTATTGTGATCCTTTTATTGTACAATTGTGATCTATGAAGATATTAATAGAAAATATTAAATACTACTTATCACCATCTATCTGTGAGTAAGTTATATCTAACTGATGGGAGTTCAGATCGTTATGGTAACTGTAAAAAAGTTTTTAATTTGCATAAGTTTTCTTGCTATGGTATTCTTATTTTCAGGAGCAGTTTCGGCTGCTAACTTAACTGTAAATCCAGGAGACAGCATCCAATCTACTGTTAATACGGCTTCCAATAATGACATAATTACAGTAAACGACAATAATGGAACGGCATATACCTATAATGAAAATGTAGTCATAAATAAGAATGTATCACTACAGGCTAAGACCGGCGCTTCAGTAACAATTCAGGCTTTGAATCCTTTAAAACCCATCATATTAGTTAATCCGCTTAAAAATGGTGTTACCATAGAGGGGTTCACCATCACCGGAGCCGAAAGTTCAAATGGAATCTACTTGGTTGGAAATTCAAATTGCAATATAATCGGGAATAATATCATCAACAATTACAACGGTATTTATCTCATAGGTTCAAATAACAACCTAATTCAAAATAATATCATAATTAACAACGATAATGGTATAAATCTGGGCCCCCTATCCCACAATAACAGGATAAAAAATAATACAATAATCAACAACACAAACGGTATGAATCTAGGTCCTCTGTCACTCAGTAACGAAATACAGAGCAATACCATAATAAACAACAATATAGGAATTAAACTCAATTTCGCATCGGCTGATATAAATTTCAACAGGATCACCAATAACAGTGCATATGGACTTTACTGCATGACTCTTGGCACTATAGATGCAACAAACAACTGGTGGGGCACAAATAATCCAATCAAATCCTCAAGAAAGTCAAGCGATATTTATGTTGCTCTAGGAAATGTTAAATATAATCCATGGCTAGTTCTGAAGGTATCTGCCAATCCATCGACTGTAGACAATGCTAACTCCACAGTTACAGCCGATTTGACGCATAACAGTAATGGAAACGACACCTCTCCTCAGAACCATATTCCAGATGGTTTGCCAGTGAATTTTACAACAAATTTAGGTACTATAACAGCTCAGGCTTACACCAAGAATGGTAAGGCCACCACCACATTTAATCGTGGAATAGCCACTTCTGGCATAGCGAATATAAACACTACAGTAGATAAACAAATAATTCAGATCAATATCACAATCAATCTCATCGACACCACACCACCTACCATAATCCCTGATCCTGCTGGAGGAACATTTAAAACAGCTCAAAACATAAACTTGGCCGCAACCGATGATTATGACCCCCACCCTATTATATATTACACCATTGACGGCACAGATCCCACCACTTCAAGCACAACTTACACAAAACCAATAGCCATCAACTATACCACCACTCTCAAATTCATCGCTACTGATGAATCAGGCAACATAAGTCCCGTACAAACCGAAACATACACTATCGATAACATACCACCAACCGCAACCACCAATCCAACTGGTGGTCTATATAACACTACAAAAAACGTAACACTGACAGCTGCAGATGACACCGACCCACAACCAGCTATTTATTACACTACGGATGGTACCGATCCACAAGTCTACGGAATCAAATACACAGATCCAATAGCAATAAACAAAACCACAACACTAAAATACGTTGCCACTGACCTCACGGGTAATTGGAGCCCAGAATATACAGAAACTTATACCATAGATCCCAACTCCCCCATCGTAACAGCCAACCAAAAAGGCGGAGTCTACACCGAAACACAAACCATAGAAATAACAGCCACCGACGATTTTGACCCACAACCAACCATATACTACACTACCGACGGCACCAACCCCACAACTTCCAGCACAATTTATTCAAACCCCATAGATATCATCACAAACACCATCTTAAAGTTCATCGCTGTGGATTCTGCCGGTAACCTGTCCCCTTATCAGATTGAAAAATACTATTTCCGGATTCAAGATGCTATAGATGATCCATCAACCACCAATGGGGACACAATTGAAGTACATTCTGGCATATACATCGAAAATATAGTTTTAAATAAAAACCTTACCTTAAAATCTATTGTTGGGGAAAACGTAACCATTCAAGCATTAGATTGGTCACCAGTCATTACTATAACCTCCAGTGGAAGCGGCTCAAAAATAACAGGATTTAACATAATCGGAGGTTCT
>MVQZ01000238.1 GCA_002067565.1 Methanobacterium sp. PtaU1.Bin242
TCCTATAGCGTCTTCAACTGCTCTTTCTATTTCATCTACCACGTGTTCGGTGGAACCTCTGACCAGTAAGGTGACTGCTTTAGGATCTTTGCAGTCTTCTACAAATATCATCTCGTCTCCGGAGATTTTTCTCTCTCCTACTAATCCTGCTTCTCCTAAGTCTTCGTAGGTCAGGTCTTCGATGTTGGTAACCACTTTGGCTTGGGTGGCTCTGGATAGTTTTTCCATGTCGGATTTTTTTATTCTGCGGACGGCCATGATACCTGCTTTGGCTAGGTAGTGCTGGGCCAGGTCATCGATACCTTTCTGACAGAATAGAACATTGGCTCCGGCATCATCGATCTTGTCTACCATTTCCTTGATCATGCGTTCTTCCTGTTCAATGAAAGCCTGCATTTGAGCGGGGTCGGTAATTCTTATTTCTGCGTCTACTTCGGTTTCTTTAACTTCAATAGCGCTGTTTAAGAGGGCTATTCTGGCGTCTTCTACTTTTTTAGGCATTCCGGGGTGTACTCTTTCTTTGTCGATTATAACTCCCTGCACCAGGGCAGAGTCGTCTATGGTTGCTCCGTCTTTTTTCTCTATCTTTATGTGGTCTTGGTCGATTTCTCCGTTTTCTTCCACTTGTTTTACTGCGCTAACCACTAGTTCTGCCAGTGGTTCTCTTGCTTTTTCGGTTCCTTTACCGGTCATAGCGGTCATGGCTACTTTAAGTAGAGTGTCACGGTCATCTACATCAATGGATATTACGCTTAAAATTTCCTGTGCTTTTTCTGCTGCCTGTCTGTATCCCATGGCTACTATGGTGGGGTGTATATCCTGATCCAGGAGGTTTTCTGCTTTTTTGAGAAGTTCTCCGGCTATGATTACTGCGGTGGTGGTTCCGTCTCCCACTTCATCTTCCTGGGTTTTTGCAACTTCCACCAGCATTTTAGCAGCAGGATGTTCGATGTCCATCTCTTTCAGGATGGTTACTCCGTCGTTGGTCACTACTATGTCTCCCAGGGAGTCTACAAGCATTTTGTCCATTCCCTTTGGACCTAGAGTGGTTCTTACGGTTTCTGCTAGAACTTTACCTGCTAATATGTTCATTCTTTGAGCGTCTCTTCCTAAAAATCTGTTAGTACCTTCCGGTAATATTAAAACTGGTTGGCCTTGGCCACCTAATTGTGCCACATTATCACCTCTTTTTTGTATAGTAATTTATCGATGGGTTAGAGGTTCTATAAATAGTTTACGATGTGGTGTTTCTAGTGGTTATGTAAATTAAAATTAGGATAAATAAATTAAAAACATGGAATAAGGGAATGATAAGTTCATAAAAAAGGTTTTTCGAGATAAATTTAGTTTATTTGGTTATTTCAGATTTATTTATTTATTTTCTTCCAGAAAACTTTATCTTCCTGGGGAAGGGACTGGAAATATCCTTTTCTCTCCAGATTATGCAGCACATGTTCGAAGTTTTCACTGGTAAGTTCACTGAAACCTACATCTAATATGTGATTGTATAAATTCTCCATGGTATCTTCTTCTTCAGGCAGGAGCTGATATACTTGAGATTGGAAAGAGGTCAAATCTTTTTTAGGTTTAGCGGTAAGGGCGTCAAAATGGCGTTTTATTTTCTGTAAATCTTCCAGTTTCTCCTTTTGTTCATTTAGGATGTCCTGAAGATCAGCAATCTTTGCATCCTTTTCCCTTAATTTATTTTCAGTGTCTTCTTTAAATTCATTAAATGAAACACTTTCCTTACTGGACCGGGAAGAATCCCTTTGACACTTCTTAAGCTCAATCTTCAGTTTACTAATTTCCAGAAGACAGGCTTTTACCAACTGCCTTAACTGTTCACTATCACTGTCCTTCAACAACGGCATCTTATCACATTTATGATTTATGTACCAATTTACTTTTAAACTTTAGTATTCTGCTTTAATATGGAGTCTCTTCACTTAAGCACATATGATAACTATTAATAAACTAAAAAAATCAAATCAATGGATATTGGAAATATTACTAGACCATAAAAACCAGTTTAAACACGCTATAAATATAAAATAACTTGATTTAACCAATAAAAAAATTATTGAAAAAAAATAAATCATAAAATTTCAGATATACACTAAAATTAAAATGTTATTTTAGACTTAAATTTATATGGTAAGTTTAATTTCAATTAAATAGTAACTTAGAAGTTAGTTATTTTATAGACTTTCAAGCTTTTCAATTTGTTTTATAACATGTTCTCTGATTTCCCCTGGCATTGGCAGGTTATTTAGAATCTTACCATCTTCAATAGCAGGATTAAGCAAGTTTTCATATCTCCCACCACATTTACATTTATCTATTTCTTCTTCAACGGGTATAATCAGGTCTCCATGGCATTTTCTGCATCTTAATACTTTTTTTGCCCCGGAATATTTACCTCTTTTGGCCAGTGGTTTGCCGTTTACCTCTACTATGTCCATGGAGAAATCAACAACAGGAGCGTTACTGATTGATGTTCCTATCCCATAGGCATCCACCAGATAGTTCAGATGGGGAAGGTCATCTTCTCCAATACCACCACTTACAAAGAATTTAACAGTTTTAAAACCCCTTAAATCCAGCTCCCATCTAGTTTCTCTGAGAATGTGCTCTAAATCACCACGCCTGGATGAGGGGGTGTCAAAACGTACTGCATGGAGTTTTGGACCCATAACCTCAGCTACATTCAAGCATTCAAATTTTTCATCGTTAAAGGTATCAATAAGTGCCACCCTGTTTATATGAGGTTCTATAACTTTATCAAAAGCCTTTATAGCTTCTACAGTAGACCCGAAACAGATGATCAGGGCGTGGGGCATGGTTCCTAAAGGATCCTCACCAATAATCTCCCCGCTTTTTATGACCGAAACCCCATCACAACCGCCGATATAAGCACTTCTTTCAATCATAGGGGCAATAGCAGGATGCATCCGCCGGGCACCGAAACTGCTCACCAAACGTTTCCCTGCAAGTTTTCTGTAACGGGCTGCTTTTGTAGCAATACCAGTGGCCTGGCAGAGAAGTCCTAGAAGGGCAGTTTCATATATACAAAAATCCTGATAGTTACCCTCTATTTCCAACACAGGCTGTCCTGGATGGAAAACCGTTCCTTCCTTCATAGCCCTTACCTTTAAGGGCAACTTTTTTAATAGGTGAAAAACTTCTTCTAAACCTGCTAAAACTGCCCATTCCCATTTTTCGGGCAAATTTTTAGCGACAAACTCAGCTTTAACCCTACAGTTTATGTTTTTTTCTTTTAAAATTTCCAGAGTACGTTTAAAATAAACATCGGTGATTTTACCATCTAAAATTTCCTTTTCTTCAGCAATATGGAACATAAATCCCCACCAACCTGATATTATAGATTATATAGCCATATCTTATTTTGGTGTTATATTAACTTGAGGGTATTTTAATTCATGATATTGAATAGGATAATTAGAACTATAATAATAAATGGTTTAACCCCCTTTCTTGAAAAATTTAAAATAATATTTTTTTTTAATTAAAATAATTGAATTTGCAGATGGAGGTTAATATTAAAAATTAAGCTTTTTTTTGTCAGCATATTATTATGTGATTAATTCATTTATTTCATCAACTATATCTTGATCGACATTTCTCTTTCCCCACAGTCTCTTGTGGATTTCATGCCAATTTTTAACGGTTTCATGGGGGTGTTTAATTTTTTCCCCGCAGTTTCTACAAAATTGACTTTTATCCGGGTTTTCAGTTTGACATAGGGGACATTTGATCATTTAATTCTCCTTAACATGCTCATCTATAAAATTTTATTATTTTTGATTATAGATTATTATTCCCTGTTAATATTAGTTACTATTCACATACAAGGTACTTATATATTATACTATGGAATTTCAGGAATTGCATATGATATGGAAATGAGATCTAAAATTTAAAGTGTTAATATCTTCAGATATAAATTTCACTATATTATATTATCTAAAAACTAATATAAATACTTATATAGGGATATAAATTTGTTTTAAACACTAAAAAAATTATAATAAAAAAAAACAAAAAAAATTAGGAGTTAAATGTATATAACTCCTACATTATCTCTGTAATAAGCTCTGCATTAAGTATGGAAGCGCCTGCAGCTCCTCTAATGGTATTGTGGCCCACTAAAACATATTTAAGACATTTAGCGAAGACTTCATCTTTTCTTACCCTTCCAACGGATACTGCCATTCCTCGCTCGGCATTTCGGTCCATACGGGGTTGGGGTCTATTATCTTCTTCCCTAACGATTATGGGTGCTGCTGGCGCAGAGAAAAGATCCAGTTTCTGAGGGAGGCCTTTAAACTCTCGAAAGGTTTCTTCAACATCTTCAACTTGGAAATCTTCTTCCATCTGTATGAAAACCGCTTCAGTATGCCCATCTAATACAGCAACTCGATGACAGGAAGCGCTGACACCAAATGAGGCGGGATTTAAGTTTCCCTCCTCCAAGTCTCCTAGGAGCTGTAATGTTTCAGTTTCCATTTTTTCTTCTTCTTCACCGATAAAGGGCACCAGGTTGTCCACAATGGCCATGGAGGGCACTCCATCATAACCTGCACCGGAAACGGCCTGCATGGTGGAAACGTAAACCCTTTGCAGGTCGTAATTATCATAAAGGGGTTTTAGGGTCATGGTCAGGGCGATGGTCGAGCAGTTAGGGTTGGTAACTATAAATCCATCCCAACCACGATTCTTCTGCTGCATCTCCACCAGTTCCAGATGCTCCGGGTTAACTTCAGGAATAACCAGAGGCACATCTGGCTCCATTCGCATGGCAGACGCATTAGAGGCCACTATCATACCAGCTTCTGCAAACTGAGGTTCAACCACTGCAGCAATATTTGCAGGTAGTGCAGAAAACACAATATCCACGTCCTTTACCTCACCGGGATCAGTATCAACCACTGTAATATCACGGGCCACCTCAGGTATCTTACTGTCCAGATACCAGGTTACTGCATCTTCATATTTTTTCCCCGCGGATCTCATCGAGGCTGTCAGAGCGGTTATCTCAAAATCAGGATGATCTCCCAAAAGTTCGATGAAACGCTGTCCCACCATTCCCGTTGCTCCAAGTATTCCTACGTTTACCATACAAAATCACCTTTTTAACATCTATTTATTAATATCTTAAATAATACTTAAATACATCTAATTTGAATTATTTCAACCCCAAAACATCTCCCATATCACTTATTTTACCTTCTTCAGCATTTACTATGTATCTGATGGCCTTTATAACTCCGCTTACAAAGGACTGTCTGCTGTGGGCTCGGTGTATGATCTCTAAACGTTCACCTTCCCCTGCAAATAGTACGGTGTGGTCACCTACAATATCTCCTCCCCGTACTGCGTGCACACCTATCTCTTCCGGGGTTCTCTCACCAACCAAGCCTTCTCTTCCATAAACACAGACTTCACTGGTGTCTCTTCCCAGTTCTTGGGCTATTATATCATAGGCTCGCACCGCAGTTCCTGACGGCGCGTCCTTTTTGTGTTTGTGGTGAGCTTCAATTATCTCAATATCGTAATCAGCCAGGATAGGGGTCAGATCCTTTAGGATTTTAAAGAATACATTAACTCCCACTGCCATGTTGGGAGCTATAACTGCCTTTACTTTATTGGATGTAATGGCCTTTTCTATTTCTTCCATCTGTTCGTCTGAAAAGCCAGTGGTTCCCACCACCAGGTTAACGCCGCATTCGGCTGTGGTTTTAATGGTTTTAACTGCAGCGCTGGCTATGGTGAAATCTACAAGTACATCTGGTTTTATTTTGCTAAGCACTTCTTTAAGTTCGTTGGCAGGTGTGATTTCCACTCCTATGTTGCCTGCTCCTATTACCTCCCCAGCATCTTTGCCTTTAAAAGGGGTGTTGGGGACTTCTATTGCTGCTACTACTTCCATGTCATCCTGCGCAAGCACGGTTTTAATAATTTTAGAACCCATTCTACCGGCTGCACCGGTTACGACCACTTTAATCATTTATTCATCTCCCATTAATTTTTTTTAGTGGAAAATTTGAAAAAAAAATTTATAAAATAGATTTAATTTTTTGAAGATTTAGATCCGCTAGAAAAGCCCAATAAACCCTTCAAAAAAAAATTAAATGAGATCCAGGTCCTGAAGGACCTTTCTTAATTGAGCCTTGCTATCTTCTTTTAAGGGTCCCAGTGGCATGCGTACATTTCCCGCTGGTCTGCCCATCATGATCAGGGATTCTTTGGCTGGAACTGGGTTGGACTCGATAAATAGAACTTTCATCAGATCATAAAGCTGATAATGAAGTTTTTCAGCTTCAGAATAGTTGCCCTCTAGGGCATATCTGACCATATGGCTCATCCTCTCCGGATCAACATTGGCCACTACACTGATCACTCCTTTTGCTCCTAGGGCGATCATGGGTAGGGTTAGATTGTCGTTTCCTGATATGATGTTGAAATCATCTCGACAGCCTAATTCTTCCAGTTTTTTAATGATCTGAGAAACTTTATCCAGGTCAGGGTTAGCCTCTTTTATAGCTATAATATTGTCTAACTGGGCAACTTTGCCGATGGTGTCCACATCTATGTCTGTTCCTGTTCTGGAGGGAACATTGTACACTATTATTGGAATATCTGTGGATTCTACCAGCATTTTGTAGTGCTCGTATAGTCCATGTGGCTGGGGCTTGTTGTAGTAGGGAGTTATCACTAATGCTGCGTCAGCTCCTGCTTTTTCAGCGTACTTTACCAGACTCAGAGCTTCCTTTGAGGAGTTGCTTCCAGCTCCGGCTATGGCTTTAACTCTTCCATCCACTTCTTCCACCATGATGTCCATCATCTTTTTCTGTTCATCATGGGTTATGGTGGCGGATTCACCGGTGGTTCCGGCAGCCAGTACACCTTCCACGCCTCTTTCTATCAGATAGTTTATGTTCTCCCGCATTCCTGCTTCGTCAACCCCATCATCCAAATTAAAGGGGGTTACCATTGCAACTGTTGTACCTTCCAATTTCATTCCAAGACACTCCTTACCATTTCATAAGTTCTTTTACCATCATTCCAATCAACAAAAATGACCACAGAAGTTTGACTTGAAGAGATCTCCACAATATTAATATTGTTTTTACGTAAAGGTTCCGTTATTCTGGTTATTATCCCTGGAGTATCTATGAAATCCTGGCTGGCCACAGTAATCATGGCTATTTCCCTACCCAGGGAAAGAGAACTAAGATGTTCATTTTCTACAACTACATCATGTAATATCTCATGAGCTTGGTCTGCCAGGGACTTCTCCACAAAGAGGGTTACTGAATTCTGTCCGGTGGATATGCCATAGATGTTCATGTCATTTTCTGCCAGGGCATCGGTAAGGCTTGATAATATACCTTTTTTGGTTAAAATCTCTTCTCCTACTACTGCTATAACGGAAATGGGTTCATCATTTAAAGCAGTTGTTTTAAGTCTTTCATTTTCTGATGGACCTATTATTTCAGTCCCGATGGCAGAAAGATCTCCATGTTCAAAACCAATTATCTTGGCGTTAATCAATGGATCCTTGTATTTAAGGGCATGAGGATGAAGGACCTGCGCTCCATGTGTGGCAAGGTCTCTCATTTCCTCCACTGATATCTTATCCAATTTTTTGGCAGTCTGAAGTTTGTTAGGGTCGGTGGACATCACTCCACCAACATCGGTTACAATAATCACTTCCTTGGCTTTAAGACAGTGTCCCAGCAGGAAGGCGGTTATATCACTTCCCCCTCTTCCCAGGGTGGTTACTTTACCTTCACTGTTCTTTCCCAGGAAACCGCAGAGCACAGGTATTATTCCTTGATCAAGAAGTTTTAAAAGCTCCTCTGATTTCTCTTCGGTAGCGGTAAAATCAACCTTTGCATTTAAATAATTATCATCAGTAATAACAGGCCAGTTATCCATATAAGGGTCAATATATTCAGATTTAACGCCTAAAGATTCGATGGTAGATGAAAATAATCTGACACTGGTGATTTCACCCATAGAAACAATATCTGCAAGCTGTTTTTCAGTAACAGAGTCTCCGATGGAGTTGTTGACGATATCTATAATATCATCGGTGGTTTTGTTTATGGCTGAGACCACAACCACCACCTTCACACCTTTCATGTATTCCTTTACCACTGATTCGGCTGCTTTTTTTATTCTTTCTCCATCTCCAATGGATGTTCCACCGAATTTAGTCACGATTATTTCCATTAATAACTCACCCTATTTTACATTATCTTAAGACCTTTGTCTTACCATTCTAGTAATATATCCTGCTATTTTATTTCGCAGGTGTTTGGTGCTAACGGTGGAAAATTCTTCCACTAACTTTTTGTTTTCATCGAAATCTGTGGTGAATTTACCGTTATAAGTTTCAATTAGCTCTTTAGCAATTCTTTTTACAAATGATGTTCTGATGTTACCCATGTTTTACCTCCTTAGTATTTTTTCTTGTTCATATTTGTTTAAATCTGTCAGAATGTTCATAATTTTTTTTAGACTGACCTCATTAATATTCTTCTTTTTTGCTATTTCTTTAATTTTATGCTGAATATAATCTTCTCTTTGGGTGTCTTGAATATCTTTATTGAGAACTTTTTTAGCAGTTGCGATATCAAGGGCCAGAGAAGTCCTTTCAATAATCAGATCAATGATTTCATCATCGATCCGGTCTATTTTTTTGCGAGATTCCTGGAGTAATGTTAAGGCATCTGACTCATTCACGTCCAATCACCTGAGTGCCCTGATTATCCACTTCAGTGCTTATAATCCTGCCAGGATATGATTTCCATATTTCCTTTACCTGGTGATAACTTTTATCATCAACTACTGCCACAAATGATGGTCCGGTTCCAGAAAGCCCAGCTGCCATCGCACCAGCTTCCAGCGCATCCAGAGCAATATCAGAATTGAACTGTAGGGCTGCACAATATAAAAGTCCGTTTAAAGTTAAAGCATGATGAATTTCGCCTTTTAATGCTTCCTTAAAAGCTAGATTAACCCAGGGGGCTAAGAGTTTCATCCGTGCCACATCGGCTTCTGCAGTAGGTGACTTTTTATCTGGCATGTATATTAATATATTTTGCCCTTCCCATTTTTGTCTTCTAATAGCTATGCGCTTGAGATTGTTGGTGATACTTAGACCACCCCAGTATGAAGCACTGGCATCATCAAAAGCACCGGTAATAGTAACCCCGGCTTGAAGCGAAGAATCTATGGCTAAATTTAAAACCCCTGAATCATCTAATCCAATCTCTGCAGCATTAATTTCATATTCCTCAGTTAAAGCATGTGTTAATGCCATCACTACTGCATTTGAAGTGGCGCTGCTGCTGGAAAGCCCTGATGCAACAGGTAAATTAGATTTGGTTCTCAATTCAACCCCGGTTTCTATGGGAATTTTTTCCCTGAATTTTTCTAAAACATTTTCTGCACAGATTTCCATTAAAGTGGTATCTACTTTCTGGTCGGATTTGCAAACTATTCCATTGCCAGGCTTTAATCTGGCTTCTACATTTACATAAAGTTTTATACCAAATGCAGATCCACATCCCATGGAAATGGCGTTTATAACCGTAGCAGACCCCGGAGATCTCACCTTTATTTTCAATTTATCACCCAATTCAGTAAATGTTATTTTTTGAATTTATTTATCAGCCTTAATTAATCTATTATCTTTCTTTTTTACCTTTTTATCATTCTTTTACACGTTTATATATTTAACATTCATTTTTTATCCATATACACTTCATGGTTTCAGTTTGATAATAGGTTCACATTATACTAAGGTTAAGGGCTGGGAAATAAGATAAAAATATGAATATT